>NZ_JAOTID010000013.1 GCF_026163695.1 Shumkonia mesophila
CGCCTGCGGCGCGGCGGGCCGCCGCTCTCCGCCTGGTTGGGGAGCACGGTCTCTCGCAGCGCCGTGCCTGCAGGCTGATCGATGTTGATCCGAAGACGGTACGCCGGCGGGTAATACCGGATTCGCCGGAGGTGCGGCAGCGGTTGCGCGACTTGGCGGCCGAGCGTCGCCGTTTCGGCTATCGCCGGCTTGGCATTCTGTTGGCGCGGGAGGGCGTCCACATGAACCACAAGAAACTGCTGCGGCTATATCGTGAGGAGGGGCTGATGGTCCGCCGCCGCCGCGGCCGCAAGCGGGCCACGGGAACGCGGGCGCCGATGGCGATCCCGCAGGGGCCGAACCAGCGCTGGTCACTCGACTTCGTGGCCGATGCCTTGTCGTGGGGTCGGCGGTTCCGGGTTCTCGCCGTGGTCGACGACTTCACCCGGGAAGCGCTGACGCTGGTGGCCGACACCTCGATCGGCGGCCGGCGGGTCGTGCGCGAACTCGATGCTCTGCTGGCCCGGCGCGGCCGGCCGGCGATGATCGTCTCCGACAACGGCAGCGAACTGACCTCGCGGGCAGTACTCGACTGGACCAACCACACCGGCATCGACTGGCACTACATCAGCCCAGGAAAGCCGATCCAGAACGCCTTCGTGGAAAGCTTCAATGGGCGGTTCCGCGACGAATGCCTGAACGAGGAGGTCTTCGCCAACCTTACCGAAGCCCGCGCCGTCATCGAGCGCTGGCGCCAGGACTACAACCAGGTGCGGCCCCACTCAGCCCACGCTGGCCTCACACCCGAGGCCATGCGCATCCGATCCGCGGGCGATCGGCTGCGCAACCCCGACCAGCTCCGCCGATCGCCCGCTACCATCTCATCGGCGGAGGCAGTATGAACAACCAGGGCTCTCATTATCAACGAGAGACCACAGGGGAGCAGGTCATCTTCCCAGTCCCAGCCCTGCAATGCGATGATTCAATGCCCCTACTGGTCCGCCCTGTTGATCAGGGCTTCTATATTATAGATATATAAACATTCGAGCGGATTGCCTGGGAAATCGCATAGTTGTATGATTTTTCGAAGGGGTTTTTGTGGGGGATGTCGTGCTGATTTTTTATAGAACGCTCATTATGTTATGCGTCTGCATTGCAATAGCGGGTTGCTCAGACGCAGACACGATCACCAGCTATCCGCTGTCAAAAGTCGACCCCGAGCGTGCGTACGGGCATGAATGGCTGCCGTTGAACCCCACTGTATACAAGATACAAAACAACGTCGTTGTGTCGAAAACAGCGAGCATGTTAGATAAATACGAAAACTGCACCATCCTTGACGTCAAGAATTGGCAATGCACATATAGAGATGGATCTGGCACGTTCGGGTTCCGACGCGGCGAGTATTGGGCGACGCCAAGTTATCAGAGACACAGATACGTTGGCCGATTCGAGTATTATTTGGAAAACTGCAAGTGGCAGTTTGGCAGTAGCTTACTAGTGGTTTCTGCCTGACAAAAGAGTCCGAATAGGGATTCCCATTGTTCTGTGGGCATGGGAGTCTGGGGCATGCGCACAGGAATCACCTTCACCGTTTCTTCGGCCGATCGCGCCCGTCTGACGGCGCTGATCGGGGACCGCAATTGCCCACAGAAGCACGTTTGGCGCGCCCGGATCATCCTGTTGAGCGCCGACGGCGCCGGCACCGTCGAGATCATGCGGCGCACGGGCAAGTCCAAGACCTGCGTGTGGCGCTGGCAGGAACGCTTCGCCGAGGAAGGCGTCGCGGGGCTCCTGCGCGACAAGACGCGCCCCTCGCGCATTCCGCCGCTCGGTCCCGAAGTGGCCGAGCGCGTGGTGGCGCTGACGTTGAAGGACCCGCCGGGCGAGACGACGCACTGGACCGCCGACATGATGGCCGAGGCCGCCGGCATCAGCGCCAGCGCGGTCAGGCGCATCTGGAAGGCGCACGGGCTCCAGCCCCACCGCTGGCGGCGGTTCAAGCTGCCCAACGACCCGCAGTTCGTCGACAAGCTGCGCGACGTCGTCGGGCTCTATGTCGACCCGCCGGCCCACGCCATCGTGCTGTCCTTCGACGAGAAGAGCCAGATCCAGGCGCTGGATCGCACCCAGCCCGGCCTGCCGATGAAGAAGGGAAGGCTCGGCACCATGACCCACGACTACAAACGGCACGGCACGACCACCCTGTTCGCCGCCCTCAATGTCCTCGACGGCACCGTCATCGGCCGCAACATGCAGCGCCACAGACATCAGGACTTCATCCGCTTTCTCAACACCATCAACGCCGACGCGCCGGCCGGCAAGGCCGTCCACGTCATCCTCGACAACTACGCCGCCCACAAGCATCCCAAGGTGCGTGCCTGGCTCGACCGCCATCAGCGCTTCACCTTCCATTTCACGCCGACCTCGTGCTCTTGGCTCAACGCCGTCGAGGGCTTCTTCGCCAAGCTGTCGAAGCGTCGCCTCAAGCGCGGCGTCTTCCATTCGCTCGTCGACCTCCAGGCCGCCATCAACCGCTTCCTCGCCGAACACAACCAAGCCCCCAAGCCCTTCAAATGGACCGCCGACCCCGACAAAATAATCGCCGCCGTCAAGCGCGGGCACCAAGTGTTAGATTCCATCCACTAGATGGGGTTTTAGGCTGCCCGATCGGGTTGATTTTCGGGTCATAGCGCAGCCGCAGCGCGTCAACAGCCCGAAGAATGACGACTCAGAGATAATAGCCACCGTGGCGCTCTAGTCTTGTGAAAAGAGGGCGCGATGTCGCTAATTGAGCGGACGACAGTGATATGCGCCCCGTTCTTTCCGATTGAAGAGCCCGGCTATCTCATTGCAGATGCTTGCGTCGTCGACGAAGCCGTGCACCGAAACAACATGATTGGTCCCTGCAATGGAAGTTTTGAAGACACCGTAATCTGTGAAAGAGCCGATCTTGTTGTCTGAGAAGTACTCTAAGAGAGCAGCCTCTTGATCTTCGAGAGTGTCATCGCAGCCCGCTACCAGCACCAGAAGCACGGCACAGAAAATGATTTTCGATTTCACCTCTATCCCCCCCTGATTGCGGCCTGTCACTCTGCGAACATTAGCTTGATCAAAATCGCTCCTTCTTCGTCGTCCAGCTTGACGCGAAGCTTGCCGCCGGTTTCCTCAATCTCCCAGGCGTTGGCAATTCCAGCAAAGGCCTCCAGCAGCACTTCCTTCAATCTAGCTCGTTCTTCCTCGGAAACTTCAATCGTGTGCGCATACAGCCGCTCGTTCATCGTCTCCTCCGGGAACTGTCCGGGTGACGTACCAAGACTCCAAGGATTGTTATGGCAGACAAGCCCAGCGACGCGGAAACCGAGATCGAGGTCACGCCCGAGATGATCGAGGCGGGGTGCCTTGTCCTCCTGAATCGCTTATGGGGCACATTGGACGACGTGCCGGATTACGTCATTCGCGAGGTTTTTGTGGCGATGGTGGGCGCAGCGGCCCGAGGCGAAGAAATTGAGGGGACACAGAACAGGATGCCCGGTTAGGTCGAATATCTTCGTGGAGAGCATCAGCGAGGAGTTCAACTGCACGGGTGAAAATGTCGCGCGGGGTGGTTGGTGTTTCCCGCTTTCCGTACCGGATTTTTAGCGGATACCAAAGCTTTCGGCAAAGGGCGGCGACATCCGCCGTGTCAAAGTTGATGGCGCCAGCGGAATGCGCAAACGCATTTCGGATGTCTCTTATTGCCATAAGATCGGCATATGCCCAACTTCCGGTTATATTTAGGGCATAGGCCAACTTAATGCGGACGGAGAAATCACGAAGAGGTCCACTTTGAAACAACTCATCGTGAAGCGTGGGGTCTGCCCTCATTCGCTTCTCAATCGCGCTCCGGAGCAAAATATCCAGATATGCGCTACCTGCTATGGCTGCGCCGCGATCCGTTTGCGAGGTTATTTCGGCGACGGCGTTTGTGTAGTAAGGTGTTGGTAGACTTTCGAGACGTTTTGCGGTCTTTATTTTGCTTCCCATTGGTGGACCATGCCCCCTCGTTCAAACATCAAGATCACCGATGAAAGCGAGCGTGAGCGCGACGACATTTTGCGCCGCCTGCTGCACACTCCCCCTCAGCCGCGCCCCAAGCGCGACCGATCCAAGGGCGAGAGTGTAGCGCCGAAACGGGCGAAGCCGGAAGGCAAACGCCAGCCCACGGGCAAGGCAAAGCCGGAAGACTAAAATCGATCAATTTTTCCAGGTAGCCAGACGCGGTCAATTTTTCCGGGGGCGGTGGCCCCGTTAGCGACCAAGGCGGGTCAAGTAACCGCTCTTGACTGGTTGCTTCCTCTTCGCGATGGCCCTTTTGACGGTCCGGCCGCAATCTGGATTTGGGCAAGCGTGGGCCCCATCCTTCTCCCGCCAAAGCATGATTTGCGGGGGAAATGTGCAGTCGCAAAGCTTCATCCCTAATTGCTTTGCGAGAGCTACGTCGGCCCGTTTCAAAGCATTCTCAGCATCTTCTATGCACCTTTCCGCATCGGCTCGTTTTGCGCCGCTTGGAATGAGGCTGAGGGCGGTCTTAACGAATCCAAGGCTATCTTTAGCGAGACGGACATATTCGGCTACATCCTGAAAGGCGGTTGTGTCTGCCATGGCTTCCCCCGATATTGAGCACTTCTCGTCCGATCTTCTTGCGGACGCAATTTTCTTGGGCCGTGATTGTGCCACCAAAGGTAAGGACCCGATTAGCCTTTTTGCCGCATATGTCTGTCTTGTCGCTGAGATGGATCATGAAATTGCGGCAACCTGTCTTACTGCGTTGGGAGGCGGACTCTCTTCGCTCGCCAGCGCAAAAAGCCCTTAGCCTTCTGTTTAGCCGTTCGCGGTTTGACGAGGTTGATTATACATGAGCCGCTTGCCCTTGGCCCCGGCCAGAAGGGCATCTGCCCGTTCGCCGTCCGTCATGTCGCGGGAGTTGTAGCGGAAATCAAACTCCGCGAGGTAGCGGTACAGGTGGGCTTCGCTGACGTTGTGGAAGGCGCCCATCATGCCGCGCTTGAGGATGGCGAAATAGCTTTCGACCGAGTTGGTGTACCAGAAGGCGCCCCGGACATATTCATCGGCGCTGTGGTTCACGGTGCCGTGCCCGGCGAACTCACGGCCGATTGCCGGATAGAGAAGGCTTTCGTCGGTCATCAGGTAGGACTCGCGGCTGGCGTTCTTGACGATGATCGGCCGCAGGGTTTTCGAGTTGACGTTGGTCACATGAAAGGACCGCACTTCACCGTCGCGTTCCACCAGCGAGAACACGGCCGCTTTCTTCGGGACGGGCTTGCCCTTATGAGCGTTCTTGGCCTTGCCGCCGATGTAGGTTTCGTCGGCCTCAACCACCTTGTTGCCACCACCAACGGGACCGCGCTTCGGATCGATGGCGCATTCGCGGAGACGGTGGAACAGGAACCACGCGGTTTCGTAGTTGGTGCCGAGCATACGCTGTAGCTGTAGCGCGCTCATGCCCTTCTTGCTGGACGCCATGAGTTGAGCCGCGAGCACCCACTTGCACAGCGGAATTTTGCTCCGTTCCATGACGGTGCCGACCGTGACCGTAAAGGGCTTGCGGCAGTCCTTGCACTTGTAGACGCCGGGCCGGGTGCTCT
Organism: Shumkonia mesophila; assembly: GCF_026163695.1. Lineage (NCBI taxonomy): Bacteria > Pseudomonadati > Pseudomonadota > Alphaproteobacteria > Rhodospirillales > Shumkoniaceae > Shumkonia > Shumkonia mesophila. Next base: position 5,628 of record NZ_JAOTID010000013.1, read on the forward strand.
TGCCCTGTAGCTTGGTGACCCTGTCACCCGTCACGCCACAACGCGGGCATGTTGGGCCGTAGGGCCACAGCAGGGTTTCGAGATGGACGCGGGCGGCGTCATCGTCATGGAAGATGGGTTTCGTGAGATCGACTTTTGACATGGCCTCAACCTTTTCTAACTGAGGCTCATTCTACCGGTTGGGGTATGGTACGTCAACCGGATAGTTCCCTCTCCTCCAGTCCCAAGGCTCCGTGAACTCCCCGCGCCAGATGCCGCGCTTGGCGGCCCTGGCTTGGTCTTCCTGTGAGACATAGTCGCGGCTGTACTGCCGGTAGGCCATCGCGGCCCCCTGTGATACCAGCCAGGCGTTCAGGTCCTCTACGCCGAGCCGGCAGACCGCGACAATTCGCTTGTAACGGTCGATGTCGCGCTTCTCGCAGCTGACCGGTTGCCGGCCGATCCGATCAGCAAGTGCCAGCGCGGCCTGCTGGCCGCAGCGATATTCCCTACCCTGCCCGTCCTTGCAACGCTGTGCTGATTCCGGCGCGTCGATCCCGTGCAACCGAATGCGCTGCCCGTGAATCTCGAGCGTGTCACCATCGATGACCGATGCGAAGCCTGTGATGGTGTCGGCCTTCTGCGCGGGAGCGCTGTCGCGGCCGGCGAGGAAATCAGCAAGCGTCGGGAAAGCCTGCCCGTACCCCATCAGATGCGCAACCGTCAACGCGCCGACCAGGCCGAGCAGCAAGATGACGGACCGCGGTCTGCCGTACTGGACAAAGCGCTGGACGCGTCGCCTGCGCTTGGGAGGACGGCCGAATGCAAAGATGTTGTCTCGATCCATTGCCCGTCAGAATGGTCCCAGAGCGGCGATGAGGCAAGCGCGTCCATTGTCGGTGCGCACCGCATAGCCTAAGATACACGTGCTCGGGGAGACGGCAGTGATGACAAACACGCTCTACTACGGCGACAACCTGCGGATCATGCGCGAGAAAATGGCCGATGAATCGGTCGATCTCGTCTATCTAGACCCACCCTTTAAATCGGACCTTGATTACAACCTGCTCTTCCGTACAGATGGCTTGGCGCCAGACGAAGCGCAGATGACCGCGTTCAAGGACACCTGGATCTGGGATGCGGCGGCCCAGGAGGCCTACGATGATGTCCAGGGCCTGACGAACGTCAATCTTGTGAACGTCATCAACGCCTTGCATTCAGGTTTCGGCCCCGTCCCAATGCTCGCTTACATTGTGAACATGGCCATTCGCCTTGTTGCGTTGCACCGCATTCTCAAGTCGACAGGCACGCTCTATCTGCATTGTGATCCAACGGCGAGCCATTACCTGAAAATCGTCCTGGACGCGGTTTTCGGCCCTGAACGGTTCTTCTCCGAGATCATCTGGCGACGCACAAACTCCAGGAGCACGGCTGGCAAGTGGCCCAGGCTGCACGACGTAATTCTGACGTACACAAAGACCGGGGCAAAGACGTTCAATTCACTGAAGGCGAAGGCGGACATTGCGAAGACACCGCACACGCTGATCACCGTCGATGGCGTCAAGTATCAGACCTATGAGCTTACCGGACCCGGCATCACGAAAGATGGCGACAGCGGAAAGCCATGGCGCGGATTCGACCCTTCCGAAATGGGCCGGCACTGGGGTAACTCGCTAACACAGCGCGAGGAATGGGATGACGCTGGCCTGATCCATTGGCCCAAAGATGGAGGATGGCCTCGCCGCAGAGATGAAGAGCAATTCGTGCCTGGCGATCGCATGATCACGGTCGGAGATGTCTGGACAGACATCGACCGCATCAACCAGTCCGCCAAAGAGCGGCTTGGCTATCCGACGCAGAAGCCTGTCGCACTTTTGGAGCGCATCATCGCAGCTTCGAGCAATCCTGGAGATGTAGTGTTTGACCCATTTTGTGGGTGCGGTACTACGATTGAAGCCGCTCAAAAACTCGGCAGGAAATGGATCGGCATAGATGTCTCTCCGTTCGCTATCCAGCTGATCAAAAAGATACGTATCGGAGGAGCGTTCCCGGAACTCAAGGCCGGCGTGGACTACGAGATCGATGGCCTGCCTACCACTGTCGAAGGGGCAGCCCTGCTTGCTGACCAGGATAAAAAGGCATTCGAAATCTGGGCCGTTTCGGTCATTGACGGGATTCCGAACGAGAAGAAAGGCGCCGATGGCGGCATCGATGGACGTATCCCGTTCAAGCCGGATGGCAAGGCCACGAAGTTCGCTGTCGTGTCAGTGAAGGGCGGCAAGCTGAAGGCCGATGACATCAGATCGTTAATGACCGTAGCGCAGCGTGAGAAGGCCAGTTCGCTCGGGTTTGGCGTGATGATCTCACTGCATGAGCCAACTCAGAAGATGCGGACCGATGCCGCGACTGCTGGAACCGTCGAGATCAACGGGCAGAAATACCCGCTTATCCAGACGCTGACGGTTGAAGAGATTCTGCACGGCAAGCGCATGCGCATCCCGCTGACTGACGCTGGCGTTGCATATAAGAAGGCGAAGAAGGTGGAAGCGAAGCAGGAAGTGCTGCTGTGATCGCGCCGGTCGACACTACCGAAATGGACAGGGCCGAGGCTGAAGCCAAGCGCCGGTTCAGCGAGAAAGCGGAGGAGTTCCGGCAGAACCTCGAGGATAAGTGTTTCGATCTTCTTCCTGGCAACCACTCACCAGCCGAAACGGTCATGCTCGCGCACCTCATGACAGCGATCGACGGATACAACGACGTCGAGACGGTGCGAGAATGGAACGAGATACCGAAGAGCGGATTCCAGACCACTCTTGTATACTTGGCGGACGCTGCGCCAAGCCTAATTTTGGCATTTGGTCTCGAGTGCCGCTGCGGGCAGACAGCCCGCCAACTGGCAATCGAAATTGACCACGATAGACCTGCCGAGCGGTTGCCAGCAAAACTGCAGCGAGAGACTGCGTTGATCGCTCGTGGATTCCGCGTGATGTCATTCAGCGAAACCGAGATCTTGACCGCTCCCGAGGCCTGCAGAGAGCGAGTGGAGACGGTGCTCTGCGATATGATCGAGCAGGTCATGACTGAAGAGAATGGATGGGCCGCGAGGCCAGGATCATAGCGCGCCGGCGGCGCGGATCTGGGCGAGGGCTTCGTCTGGGCTGCGAGCGACGATGTATATGCCGCCGACCCTGTTCACAGCCGCCTCGAATTTCTTCTGGTTGGGCTGCTGGGTGCCGTCGGGCGTTTTGATTTCGCAGCCCAGAAAACGGCCGCCAGGCAGTATTCCGACCAGATCGCTGGAGCCGTCCAGGCCGTACGCGATACGGCGGTAATCCCGCCCAGGTTTCAGGACGTCAGCCAGGCGCCGGCCGACCCAGTTTTCCTGCACGACGTGGCGCAGAATATCTGGACTGAGGGCCGATCCGGTGGGGTGATCCCAGACTAGCAAACCGGCTTGGGATAACGCCAATAGGACGCGCTTCTGGATGTCGATTTCTCTCATGCTGCGGTGTCTCGGATCGTAAGCATCCGGTGAACCCCGCGGCAGTGGTTCTATAGGGGATGCAGGAGCCCGTCGGTTTCGATGGTCTTGAGGGCGTCGGCCAGCGACAAGCCTCGATAGAGGCGGTACCACGTTCCGGTGTGACGATGCCACTGGATGTCGAAACGGTCACGGCCCACCCAGTCCAGGCGGGTAAACGGGCTGTCGAACTCCTCTCCGAGATTCTCCGGGAACCCGGATCGGTAACGCTGGAAGAACCGGTAGCGGTTTCCATGCCACTTGCCGAGGATGTCGACCGGGTAATTGAACTCGGTCGGGCGGATGGTCGGCAGGAACCTCGGCTTCAACACCTCTTCAATGAACCGCTGGCAGGTAGCCGTGATGGCGGCCTTCTCGATGTTGGACAGGCCGTAACCCTCCGGCGAGGGCCGCCTTGTGACGAGGGAATTTTGCCTGATCTGGCGGTGACGCAAGCACCGTCTCTTGGGCCGGTGCAAGTGCCGCCCGCTTCCGAGCGGTGCCACTGCGCGCGGTTTGGCCACGGGGCGGACATTCCGTCTGAGCAGTCCCCGGCCCTTCCCTCCCTTTTTTCGCCCTTCATCTGAGTAGTTTCCGACCCTCCCCCCGCGTTGTCGCCGTTCGCTATGGTTGGACGAATGGAGGAAGCGTCCGAAAGCGCTCCCCGGGAGTGGGGGCTTGCCTGTTTTGGCCTGAATCCGGTGTGAAAGGTTTGCCGGGGAGGCCGCCATGAACGCTGTGCCAGGGACGATATCCGGGTCTTTCACCATGCGGCTCGCGCCGCCAGCTTGAGGAAGGTTTGCGATGGGACGGCGACTGTTTTCGACGGCGATCGGGTCCTATTCGGAGTACCGGCTCCGGCTGGGCCGGCTGGCCGACCTGTGGGGCCATGACCCGATGCTCGACACCACCGAGGCCGAGGACCTGCTGGATGCCATCGCCGCCTACATGGTGGACGGCGGCGACCTCGTCGGCGACGAAGCCGAGCCGGTGTCGGTGGAAGCGCCCGCGTACGCCAGACAGGAACACTAGGAATGCCCGGCGAGGGCTGGCCGGCCGGGGTTTGCGGCGCCCATGGGCGCCGAGGCCCCGGCCAAGGTCCCTCGGCCGGATCGGAGAGACGGACATGAGCACAGCCTCGTCCTCGCCGCCGATCGGCAGCGGCCGCGACTTCCGCCGCCGGCTCGGCCGGCTGGCCGAGCTGCTGGCCGACAACGACAGCCAATACACCCCGGAAACCGAGCATTTGCTCGACGACATCGCGGCCTACATGATGGCCGGAGGAGAGATGAACCCGGGGGGGTGGGTGGACTTCCTGCGTCCCTTCGGGGCCGGCGGCAAGCCATCGGAAATACGTTGATGGACAGCCCGGGGCCGACCGTCGTCTCGGCCGGCTCGGCCGGAGCCCTTTTTGGGGGGGCAGAGACGAGGCGGATGGCCCCGGGCTGGGGGGAGCGGTCCAGCAGACCGCCGCATTTTACCCTAGGGCGCGGCGACGGCGCCTACCCGCCCGATGGCCTCGGCCATCGGGGCGCGGGGCGGTGCGGCGGGCCTACGGATTCGAAGGGGGGAGACAGCCAATGCCATCGACTTTCATCATCGTCACGCCGGCGCCGCGCCGGAAAGGGGAGCCGCCCGGCGGGAACGGGCGGAACCAGGTCTACCTGCTGGTCAAAACGGGCGGCGGATCCGGGCCCGACCTCGACGGCCCGGGGATCGACCGCCTGGAGACGGGACTTCCGCTGACCGACTTCGCGGCCCGCCTTGAGGCCCTGGAGGGTCTGCCAACCTATGGGCCGCTCCCGACCGTCGCCACGCCGCCCCCGGCAACGTCCAGGCAATCCCTAACGGCGCGCCAGCACCAGATCCTGACGGCGCTTTGCGACGGCGCCTCGAACAAGCAGATCGGCCACGCGCTGGGCATCATGGAAGGCACGGTTAAGATCCATCTGAAAACGATCTTCCGCGTGCTCGGGGTCAAGAATCGGACCCAGGCCGCGATGATGGCGCTGCGACGGGACGGCTGAGGGGGGGCATCCACGTCTTTCTTCTGGCGTTTGTGAAGGCGCGGATTGCATGGTTGCTGTCCCCTTGGTGGATCACCATCTGGGGTCGCAGTTACACGCCGGTTAATAGCCATGACCGGCGCGGAGCGGCGGCGGCATCGGAGGGTGGAGCAGAAGCTGGCGATTGTGGCGGCGGCGGGAGGGTCGGGTGCGGTGGTGCGGGTGGTGGCCCGGTGGGCGGATGTCAGCCCCAGCCTGATTTATCGCTGGCGGCGCGAGTTTCGTTGTGAGCGCTGGTTCGCCGATATGGTGGTGGTGGCGGATGAGCCGGGCGAAGGTTTTTTGTCCGAGCGGCCGGCATTTGGTTCGCGGAGACTCACCTGCCTCGGGGCCTCCTATCAAAAAGCCCCTTCAGGGCGCCGTCGACCTCGTCGCTCCGGTAGGGCTTGCGGAGGTACGCCTCGTCGAAACCGAGGCTCTTCAGCTGGTCTCCCTCGTAGCCCGAGGCGATGATGAAGGGAATACCTTTCACGCGCAGGGCTGCGGCCACCGGCGCCGCCGACTGTCCGGCAAGGTTGGCGTCCACCACCGCGGCGTCGATCTCGTCGGCCCGGCGGCGGATCAGCTCGAGGGCCACGTCGACCTCCTGCGCCACGTCGAGGACGCAATGGCCGAGGTCGCCCAGCATGTCCTCGAGCATCATGCTGATCAGCATCTCGTCCTCGACGACCAACACCCTCAGCGAGGCGGGGTCAGGCAATCCGGATTTTGTCGCCAAGCGGCAGCTCCATGGTGCAGATGACGCCAGCTTCGCGATAATCGATGGCGACTTGGGCGCCGAGGGCGTGGGCGACGCCTTTCTCGATCATCTTCGAGCCGAACCCCTTGCGTTTCGGTTGCGCGACTTTCGGCCCGCCGTGCTCGGTCCAGGTGAAGATGAGCCGTCCATTTTTGCCGGGCTGCGGCTCCGCCACCCGCCAGCCGATCTCCACCACCCCCTTTTGGGTCGATAGCGCGCCGTGCTTCACCGCGTTGGTGCCCATTTCGTGCAGCGCCATGGTGAAGGAGACGGTAGCGTTCGCCGACAGCGAGATGGGCGGCCCGTCGATTTTGACGCGCGCGTCGCCGTCGGGCAGGAAGGACTCCATCGTCGCCGCCACCAGGTCGCCAAGAAGCGCCCCGGTCCAGTTCTGCGGCGTCAGCAGCGCATGGGCGTGGGCCAGGGCCTGCAGCCGCCGCTCGAAGGCTTCGGCAAAGGCCTCGACGCTGTCCGAGGTGCGCAGCGTTTGGTGGGCGATCGACTGCACCACGGCCAGCGTGTTCTTGACCCTGTGGCTAAGTTCCCGCAGCAGCAGGGCGCGCTGGTCTTCGGCGGCCTTGCGCTCGCTGATGTCGAGGCAGAACTCGACCGTCGTGCCGTCACCCAGGCCCTGTCCGGCGAACAGAATCCACATTCGGCTGCCGTCCTCGCGGAAATACTCCTTCTCGTAGGGCCCGATGCGGCCGGTCTCGGCCAGCTTGGCCATCTCCCGTTCGGTGAGGTCCATCCAATCGGGGGGCGTCAGCGTGCGCCAGTTCAGGCGGCCGTCGCTCACCGCCTCGCGGGCAAAGCCGGTCATGCGCAGGAAGGCGTTATTCGAGTCGATCAGCCTGCCGCCTTCGTCCAAGAAAATGATGCCGACGGCCTCGGTCTCTATCATCCGGCGCAACCGCTCGCTTTCGCGCAACTGCGCCGTCGCCTTGCGCAATTCGGTGACGTCGATGAAAGTGGCAACCAAGCCTTCGATGCGGTTATCGACGCTGCGATAGGGCCGAATTCGCATCATCAGGCTGCGGCCGCCCGAGTAGCCGACTTCCCGCTCGACCGGCACCAGCGTGCGCAGCACGCCTCGGGCATCGGCCTCGATACCGGCATGGTCGAGGTTGTGCTTGAAGTCGATAATCGGTCGGCCGACGTCGTTCTCGTTGATGCTGAACAGCCCCGCCACCGCCGGCGTAAACATCCGGATACGAAGCTCGGAGTCGAGGAAAAGGGTGCCGATGTCGGTGGCCGCGATCAGGTTCTGCAAGTCGCTGTGGGCCGACGAGATCGTTTCCAGCTTGCTCTTCAGCTCGGCGTTGACGGTCTGCAGTTCCTCGTTGATGGACTGCAGCTCCTCCTTGCTGGTCTCCAGCTCTTCCGAGGTCGAGCGGTACTCTTCGTTGATCGACTGCAGCTCCTCGTTGGTGGCACGCAGCTCCTGGGTCGCCTGCTCGTGCTCCAGTCGGCTTTGGCGCAGTCGCTCCTCGGCCGCCTGCAGCTCGTCCATCAGCCGTCGAACCTGGGCGCTCTGGCCATCCTTTCCCGCCTCGTGCGCGTCGTCGCTCGGCTCGATCAGGCCGCCGTCGATGAAAAAGACCAGCGCCTGCGCGGGCGCTTCGCCGTCAGCGGCCATCGGCGCCACCTTCATGAGGACGCGCCGCCGCGACCCGTTGAAAGCGACCGGCACCGGCAGCGTCAGAATGGGTTCGCCCGTTTCGAAGGCGCGCTGCAGGGCGCCCCTGAGCTCCAGGCGCAGCTCGGAACGGACCAACGCCGGCAGTTCGGCTGTGTAGGCCCCCTCGGAGGGTCTGATGAAGTTGCCGGCGTTCGGCGACAGGTGCAGGACCCGAAGGCTGTCGTCGACCAGTGCGCTGGGCGGCGCGGCGAGCTCCAGCGACGCCGCATGCAGGTCCTTCAGCGTCGCAAATCGTTCGACCCGCGGCGAGGTCGCCGTCCCGGCTGCTGACCGGCGCCGGCCGGCCGCCGCGCCCGGCAGCAGGGGCACATGCGGCACCGCCTGCGACTTCGCCTGATAGAGCCGGGCGGCGCGGTCGACCGGTTTGAACAATTCAGGCGCCGCGTCCGCCGTCTCGGCGGATCCCAGGAACAAAAAGCCGTGCGGGTTCAGCGCGTAGTGGAAGACGCCGCACACCTGTGTTTGAAGCTCGCGTTCCAGATAGATCAGGAGGTTGCGGCAGGTGATCAGGTCGACCCGGATGAAGGGCGGGTCCTTCAGCGCGCTGTGGCTGGCGAACAGCACGACGTCGCGCACCTCCTGGCGGATGCGGTAGTGCTCGCCTTCCCTGGAGAAGTACCGCTGCAGCCGCTCCTCGGAAACGTCGGCCTCGATGGCGCGCGGATAGCGGCCCTCTCGCGCCGTGGCCAGCGCCCCCTCGTCGAGGTCGGTCGCGAAGACCTGGATGGGGAGGAAGACCTTTCGCCTGTCCGCCTCCTCCAGCAGCAGGATGGCCAGGCTGTAGGCCTCCTCGCCGGTCGCGCAGCCGACCACCCAGGCGCGGATGCCGTCGCTCCCTTCCGTCTTTTCGCACACCGCTTTGACGGCCTTTTCGGCCAGGGTGGCGAAGGCGTCGTGGTCCCGGAAGAACGAGGTGACCGAGATCAGCATGTCCTCGAACAACTGCTGCGCCTCCTCCGCATTCTCGCGAAGATACCGGGCGTAATCGGACAGGCTGGGGCTCCGTGCCACCTGCACACGTCGCGCCACCCGGCGCAGCACGGTCGCCCGCTTGTAGCCCGAGAAATCGTGCCCGGTCCGGGTCTGCAGGAAGCCGAGCACGTTCCGGAGCGCTTCATCCGCCTCCTCCTCGCGCAGGTCGCTGAGCGCGTTCTTGCTGCGGACCACCTCGGTGATCCACTCGACCAGATGGTGGACCGGACCGATGAAGTCGGCAACGCCGGTGGCGATGGCGTTGCGGGGCATCATCGGGTATTCGGCCTCGGCCGGGTCCTGGACGAAGACGACGCCGCCCTGCTCCTTGACGGCCTTGACGCCGAGCGCGCCGTCCGAACCGGCCCCGGTCATCACCACTGCCAGCCCGTCGCCGCGGCCGGCGGCGACCGAGCGGAAGAACACGTCGATCGGCGCCCGCCGGCCGCGCGGCTGGCTGAACTCGCGGGACTGCACGTTGTTGCCTTCGATGACCAGCTCGCGGTCGGGCGGAATGACATAGACGCAGTTGGGACGGAGCTGCAGCGAATCGGTCACCTGATGGACCGGCATGGCAGTGCGGCCGGTCAGGATCTCGCTCATGTGGCTGGGGTGGTCGGGCGCCAAGTGGATGATCACCACGTAGGCGAGGCCCAGGTCGTCGGGGATGCGGCTGAAGAATTCCTGCAGGGCGGCCACCCCGCCGGCCGAGGCGCCGATCGCGCAGACCGGCGTCAGTTGCTCGTCCCGTGCCTGCTCCTGCTCGTCGACCTTGGCCATAGGAATCTCCAATGGCCTCACCAGCGGACCAGAAAGCCCTTGGCCAATGCTTCAGCGATTCTGAGGGACTTTATGAGCATAGAGCAACTGCTTGACTAGCACCATAGGCGGAAAACGGAACATGCCGTCGAAACGACGGCGACGTGCTTGTGCGCGATGTCCTCTGCCCATGGCTGCCCTCATCCCCCTGCGTCCAGGATTGAATCGCAAAAAAGGATGGCGGAAAAATGTGGGGAAAACACTCTAGTTCTGCGAGGGAATTTCCCCGCCAGGGTGCGAACGATCACCACGTAGGCGAAGCCGAGGTCGTCCGTCTCGGATTCCATATCGATGGAGAAATCCTCCAGCCACTCTTTGTCTCGGCTGGGCAGTACGGCAACGTAGCCGCTCGTCGCCATGGTCAAGCTGCCTGGCTGGCGAGGCCCTCCCGGCGACGCCAGAGCCACGGGAGCAGTTCGTCGAGCTGATGCATGGGATGTTCGGCGATGCGGCCCAGCACGTCGGCGAGCCAGGCCTGGGGGTCGACGTCGTTCAGCTTGGCGGTGACGATCAGGCTGTACATCATGGCGGCGCGCCGACCGCCGCGGTCGGAGCCGGCGAACAGCCATGACTTCCTGCCCAGCGCGATGCCGCGCAGGGCGCGCTCCGCCGCATTGTTGGTCAGGCAGATGCGGCCGTCATGGAGGAAGGCGGTGAAGGCATCCCAGCGTTTGAGCATGTAGTCCATGGCCTTGGCGAGGTCACCGTGGCGCGACAGCTTGGCACGCTGCTCGCGCATCCAGGCCTCGAGGTCGGCGACCAGCGGCAGGCTGCGTTCGTGGCGCACCGCGAGGCGTCGCTCGGCGCCGGCGCCGTTGATGTCGCGCTCGATGTCGAACAGGGCATCGATCCGCCGCACCGCTTCCAGGGCCAGGGGCGAGATCACCGCCGCCTTCGCGCCCTTGGCCTTGCGCCGGGCCGCGGCCGCGAGGTCGGCCAGTTCGAAGAACTTCCGCCGGGCATGACTCCAGCACAACGCCTCGGTGATCGGGCTGGGTCTGCGGCCAGACTCATAGAGCTTGCCGTAGCCGCCGTAGGCGTCGGCCTGGAGGATGCCGGAGTAGCCGGCGAGATGGCCCTGCGGGTGCTCGCCGCCGCGGTTGCGCGAGTAGTAGAACACCGCCGCCGGCGGATCCGTGCCGCCGAACGGGCGGTCGTCGCGGACGTAGGTCCACAGCCGCGCGCTGTCGGTCTTGCCCTTGGCCAGCACCGGTACCGTGGTGTCGTCGCCGTGCAGCCGATCCGCCGCCAGGACATGTGCCTCGAGGCGGCGGAACATCGGTTCTAGGACCGAGCAGCAGGCGCCGACCTGGTCGGCCAGCGTCGACAGGCTCAGATCGACGCCCTCGCGGGCATAGCGTTCGGACTGCCGGTTCAGCGGCTGGTGCTGGCCGAACTTCTCGAACAGGATCATCGCCAGCAGGTTGGGACCGGCCCAGCCCCGCGGGAGGACATGGAACGGTGCCGGCGCCTGGCTGATGCTCTCGCAGTCCCGGCAGGTGACCTTCTCGCGCACGGTCTGGATCACCTTCCACTGGCGCGGGATCACCTCCAGGGTCTCGGTGATGTCCTCGCCGAGCCTGGAAAGGTGCGTGCCGCCGCAGCACGGGCAGACGGTCGGCGCGGGGATGACGACCCGTTCCCGCGGCAGATGCGCGGGGAACGGCTTGCGCGCCGGCTTCCGGCGCACGAACGCCGTGATCTGGGCGATCTTGGCACTGCGCTCCGCCGCCAACTCGTCCACGCTCGCCGACGCCTCCAGCTCCTTGAGCTGCAGCTCCAGTTGGTCGAGAAGGCGCACCGAGCGCTCTGCACGCGCCCCGAAGCGCTCCCGCTGAAGCTTGGCGATCACCAGCTTGAGGTGGGCGATCAGCGCCTGGTCTTCGGAAACCTGCGCCCGCGCCGCCGCGAGTTCGTTGCGGCTCTCCGCCAGCGCCGCCTTCAGCGCTTCAACATCGTCGGGCAGGTCATCGGCAGGGCGCGGTTCCATGACCGGATTGAATCACAAATCCTGCCCCATGACTCGCAGAAAATGGCGGAAAACCAAACAAAACAGCAGCCTTAACCGACCCGCTCGGGACGGAAGCTGTGGCGCGGGTTGCGCCAGTCGATCCCGTCCAGCAGGTACGCCAGCTGCGCCGCCGAGATGGCGACCACGCCGCCCGCCGGCGCTGGCCAGATGAACCGTCCCTTCTCCAGCCGCTTGGCGTACAGCGACATCCCCAGCCCGTCGTGCCAGATGATCTTGATCAGGTCGCCACGGCGGCCCCGGAAGACGTAAAGATCCCCCGCACAGGGATCGCGGCCCAGCGCCTCCTGCACCTGCAGTGACAGGCCGTTCATGCCGCGCCGCATGTCGGTCCGCCCCACCGCCAGCCATACCCGTATTCCGGACGGAACCGGGATCATCGCCGCAGCGCCCGCAGCACCGCCGCCGCCAGTTCCGGCGGCGTGTTCGTCGGAATGTGCACCCGCGTGCCGTCCGCCAGCCCAACCTCGATCGCCGAAGTCTTCTCGACCGAAGGCGCCGAGGCCGGAGCAACGACCACTTCGGAAAATCCCGTTGGTCCAAGCCGCAGATCGCGCCGCCAGCGATAGACCAGGCTGGGATGAACGTCCGCCTGCCGCGCCACATGGCTGACCAGCGCACCCGGTGCAAACGTCGCCGCGACGATCGTCCGCTTCTGCTCCTCACTCCACGTGCGCCGCCGCTCAGGGCCGGTCAGAATGTGAACTTGGGCCATCGCACCGTCTTTTGCACCAGTGCAAACCACAGTGCTTGCACCACTGCCAAATCAGGCACCCTCAAAATCCCCGAGACAAGGCGGCCTCCGCCGGAGGGTTACGACAGGCCTGCGGGGCTTCGCGTTCTCAACCCGCGGCCTCCTTCGGATCGGTCGTCCTTTGCCAGCTCCACGGCAGCAACTCATCGATCCGCCTGACCGAATGGCCGGGCAGCCGGTCCAGCACGTCAGCCAGCCAGGCCCGCGGGTCGATGCCGTTGAGCTTGGCCGTCTCGATCAGCGTGTAAAGAGCGGCGGCCCGTTCGCCGCCGGCGTCCGAGCCGGCGAAGGTCCAGTTGCGGCGCCCGACGGCAATCCCACGCAGCGCCCGTTCGGCGGCATTGTTCGACAGGCAGATGCGGCCGTCCTCGAGGAAGCGGGTGAAGGCCGGCCAGCGCTTGAGCAGGTAGTCGATCGCCTTGGCCACCGGCGACTTCGCCGACAGCGTTGTCCGCTTCCGATGAAGCCAGTCCTCAAGCTCGGCGACCAGCGGCCGCGAGCGTTCCGCCCGCACCGCTAGGCGTCGATCCGCCGGCAGGCCGTTGATCTCCCGCTCGATGGCGAACAGTGCGTCGATCCGCTTGACCGCCTCAATGGCGATCGGCGCCTTCTTGAGGTCGGCCATCTCGTAGAACTTCCGCCGCGCGTGCGCCCAGCACGCAGCCTCGATCACCGGCCCGCCTTCGCGCCCCGGCACATAGAGTCGCCCGAACCCGGAGAAGGCGTCCGCCTGCATGATGCCGCTGAAGCCCCTTAAGAAAGCCTCGGCATGCTCGCCACTACGGTCCGGCGAGTAGAAGTACGCCGCCGCCGGCGGGGCCGTGCCCGCAAAGGGCCGGTCGTCGCGCACCACCGTCCACAGCCGTCCCGTCTTCGTCTTCCCCTTGCCCAGCACCGGCACCGGCGTGTCGTCGGCATGGATCCGCGGACCGGCCCGCGCGTGCATGGCGATGGCCTCCACCAGCGGCCGCAGGGCGACGCTCACTGTTCCCACCCAGTCGGCCAGCGTCGAGACGTCCAGTTCGACGCCCTCGCGGGCAAAGCGGGCACTCTGGCGGTGCAGCGGCAGGTGCAGGCCGTACTTCGCGAACACCACCTCGGCCAGCAGGTTCGCCCCCGCCCGGCCGCGGGCGATCGCATGGAACGGCGCCGGCGGCTGGGTGATCGTCTCGCAGCAACGACACGAGAACTTCTCGCGTACATGCTGGACCACGTACCAGCGCGCCGGAACCCGCTCCAGCGTCTCGGTCACGTCTTCGCCCAGCTTCCTCAGCTCGCCGCCGCAGCATGGACACGCCGTCGGCGCCGGTTCCACCACCCGCACCCGCGCCAGATGATCCGGCAGTGGTCGCCGCGCCGGCTTGCGCCGGCCGACGGTCCGGACCTCGGCAGTCATCGGCTCCTCGGCGCCTTCCGCGGCCGCCGCCGTCTCCTCCAGGTCCTCCAGCGCCAGCTCAAGCTGGGCGATCCGCGCCGAGCGTTCCGCCGAGGCGCCGAACCGCTCCCGGCGCAACCGCGCGATCTCCAGCTTCAGTCGTTCGATCTCGATGTCGAGGACCCGCCGGTCCGCCTTCGCCGCCGCAACCTCGGCCTCGGCCGACAGCCGCGCCGCCCGCTCCGCGACAATCATCGCGTGGGCAGCGGCAAGGTCCTGGGGGAGCGATTCCTGGGCTTACATGATGCCCAGGATTCTAATGGATTCTCTTTGATTTGCAACGGGTTATCGCTATCCGGCGGCGTCCGGACGCCAGGTTGTCCGCGGCATCCGCCAATCGATCCCCTCAAGCAGATAACCGAGCTGTGCCGCCGTGATCGTCACCGCGCCGCCGACCGTCGACGGCCAGATAAATCGGCCCCGCTCCAGTCGCTTCGCGAACAGGCACATGCCCTGACCGTCATGCCACACGATCTTGATCAGATCCCCTCGCTTGCCACGGAAGACGAACAGGTGCCCCGAATGGGGATCGCGCCGCAGCGTCTCCTGCACGATCAGGGCAAGCCCGTCAAAGCCGCGCCGCAGATCGGTGTGCCCCGTCGCCAGCCACACCCGAACCCCCGTCGGAACCGGGATCATCCGCCCGCACACTCCGGGCTTCGGCGAACAGGTCGGTCCTCCAGGACATCAAGCACGCGCCGCAGGGCCTCGCCGTCGACGTCGCGACCAACCCGCACCCGCCGGCCGCCGCCAAGCTCGATCTCGATCAGACCCGCTGGCCGTCGAGGTCGCGCCGGCGGCGAGGCCGCTTCCGTCGCGGCAATCCGTACCGGCACCAGAAGCGGCGCAGCCTCGGTGCCGCCGAGCCGGCCCTCCCGGGCCTGTCGTCGCCACGTGAACAGCAGGCTTGGCGCCACCCCGTGCCGGCGGGCTACTTCCGACACCGTCACCCCCGGCGACAGCGTCTCCTCAACCAGCCGGATCTTCTCTTCGTACGGCCACCGGCGGCGGCGCTCCACCCCAGTCAGAACCTCAACCTGCATCAACGCATGACCTTAAGTTCGATTTAAGGTCACACCTTCCAATACCGCCTCGGCCCCGCCAAGGCGGCCCTCACCGGACGCGTACCTCGGATCTGCGCCCGGAGCCGCTGATTATCCTCGGCGAGCAGCCTGTTCGCCGTTTCGAGATTCGCGATCATGCGTGACATATCGAGCAGTTCCTGGACGATTATCGAAAGCTGGTCGGCTTCGACGTGTCCGCCGACCAGGGCCTTCATCATCAGGCGTTGTGCGAGTTCGACGTACATCAGGCTGCCCTCCTGATCGGGGCATACGCCGCCGACTTCCCCAGATACCTCTCGAGCCTGCTTCCGCGCTGGAACCAGATCGGCCTGACGCCAAGTGCTTGCAGGTCGAGCAACAGCTTCCGCTCGATCTCCGCGGAAACCGCGTCGGCGGCACGCTGGAACATGCGCTGCGCCTGGCTGACAAACATCCCGGCGTCCATTGCATTGGACAGGCGGCGCCGGGCAATCTCTTCGTGCTCGCGAAGCGTCTTGAGGTTCTCACCGACAAGGCGGGCACGGGCCGCCGCAGCGCTCGAGACGAACGGCGCGGCCGGTCTGCTTTGTGATATGCGCTCCGCCATTCACGACCTGCTCATCAGTCAGATCGACCAGAGCCACCTCTTCTTCCTGAACGGGAACCTTTTCCCTCTTGGCTTCCGTTTTCAGATCCGCCACGGCTCCAAGCGCCTTGTCGATCGTCGCAGCGGTCTGTTTGTCCATAATTTCCGTCATGTTTCGCTTTCCTTTTCTTGTTGTTATGCGGCCAGAGAGAGGACCGCGAATTCGCCATGCAGCCTGAGAGCCGCTTCATCTCGAGCCGCCGCTGCAGCCGGCGCGGTCGGGAAATACCCGAGATGCTTCCGAGCACCGCCAGCATCGATATATGCCGCGAAATCTCCTCGCCTTTTCACGAAACAGACGCCTTTAAAGCCCGTCGTCGATGTCGTTTGCAGGCCTTGGTTTTGAACATTCTGCCCGCGCGTCGCTGGGCGGAGGTTCAATTTGCGGTTGTCGAGACTGTCGCGGCTGCGATGATCTGTCTCCAGGCCTTCCTGCACCTGAAGAATCATCGAATGCATCTGCACCCAGCGATAGCGGGGCTTGCTATTCTTGCGGCCGATATACTCTGCTCTGAACGCATATCCGGCGCCCCGCTGAAGCAGGCTCCAGCACCAGCGCCAGAGCTCCAGGCGGATCCAGTCTTCGCGATCGACCAGGGCGAATGCCCGGCCCTTCGAAAGCGGCACGCGGACGGCGGAAACGCCGACCGTGCGGACAATAAAGTCCCGGATTTCCTGTGTTGCCGGCTGGTTCCAGCCTACAACCGGTGCGATCGGAAAATCTTCCATCTCAGCGCTCCACCAGATTTTCACGCCGGAAATCCGACTCGTCATTCGACAACTGCTCGAAATCGCCGGGCCCCATCAGCTCGTTGATAAGAAAAGAGACGATCCCGTTCTTGACACGATGCAGTATTCCCCGCTCGTCTTCTTCCCATTCGACGTATTTCCACGAGTTCTTTATGTAATCGCGGGTGTCTACCATCACGACTTTTCCGCCACGCACGGGCATCGGAACGATATACTCTGGGAGAAGCGTCGTTTTCTTTGTCATCATTTCCTCCCTGTGATCTGCATTGCGATCATGATTTTCTTCAGACGCGCGCACGCTTTGACGCTGATTTGCCGCGTGCGTTCGTGTGAGATCCCAAGCTCTGCGCCGATCGTTGAGAGCATTTTCCCGGCCAGACGCCCCTCGATGACGACGCGTTCCTGCCCGCGCAGATGAAGAATTGCGGCGCGCAGGGCGTCGTCTCGGACCCGCGCGATGATCACTTCATCAGCGCCAGGCGTAGGGTCTGGAAGATCGATCCCGGCGTCCTGGTCGTCAGTATCCGCAGCGGCTGGATCGATCCTCACTGAGATCATGCTCGCAGCAATCGTCGCGCCGCGGCGGCCAGCCGCATTCACCGGCACGCTGGCCGGCCCAAGCATCTCAGCGAGATACCGCGAGATCCGCCGGTCAGCGCAGAAGCCCGCGAATTTCCCGATGTGCAATCCCCGCGCGGGGTCGAATTTGTCGACGGCGTAGATGATGCCTTCGATCGCTGCCTGCTCTGCGTCTTCCCTGTGGCCTGGATTCGAAAGCGTCCGCCTGCGCGCAAGAACGCCGGCCAGCGTCATCAATGAAACAATGAGGTCATCTCGCGCCCTGCGATCGCCGGCCGCGGCAAGAACGGCAAGTTCCTGCTGCCTGTCTTCTTGTTCTTTATTGTTTTTCTTGGCCATTTCGGCTCCTCCTACTTATAGATCTATGTCCAAAATAATTTTCATCACCGCTTGAAAAAAATAATTTGAATGAAACTGCATTTTGTGGCTTGCGGAGACTGCGGGAGCCCTGACATCCCTTTTGAACGAAGTTGTGAGACCTTGAAAAGCAGGAGGAAGAAATGGCCAAGTTTGTGAATGAAGATCAGATGCTGGATCGCGATGCCGAGAAGCACCTGAGCCGTCAGATCGATCGTTTCGTCGTTGCGACGATCGCTTTCGAAGAAGCGGAAATCGCCGGCGCGCCCGTCGAAAAGCTGAACCAGCACGCCCGGCACGCCGCTGGGATGCGGAAGACGCTGGAAGAGATCCGGGAAGGCGCGCAGGACGCGGCCAGGAAGTTCGAGAAGGCCCGGCAAGCGAAGTTCGCCGGCCAGAAAATGCTGGAGAAGCTGATCGTGTCGGTGTCAGACGATCCCGCCCGCACGGCGGATAAGATCGCGCAGGCTGATCGGGCCGGGATCTCGATCGAAGAAAATCAAGTCGCGTGGCGTCGGGACCTGAAGCCCCGTACGGGCATTAATCGGGCCGCCTATGCTGTCTTCGATGCCATCCGTGCATTCGTCGTTCCCGCCGCCAGAATGGGCCAGGAAGCCCGCCAGCGGGCCGAGATCGTCAATGCGATCTCGGTCTACCGGGGGCGGATCGCGACTGCAGATGCGACGATGCGGGCGGGGCTGGAAGGCGCGGCTCGCGGCCGGGTCATCGGGAAGGTGTTGGAGCAGCAGAAAGCGCCGGCAATGAAGATCGATCAGATCCTGAAGGCGATCGGCACCCCGGAACGGGCGAAGGCCCCCGTGCAGGAGCGGTTCCACCGGCCGGGCGGCTACGAGAGATGAAGGGGGGTGATCCTCGTCTGAGAGCCCCCGGTTTTCCGGGGGTTTTCTTAATTCCGGATCAAACGCTGGAGACGATCCAACATACATGCGTAGGCGGGTCCAAAAAAATGCATCTGACCGAAATATTTTTGTTGACACGACGAAATATGGAATAATCTCTTTGGATATGGAAGGCCGGCAGGTGCCGGTCAAAAAAAGAAGGAACAGGAAGATGAGTGAATTCGAAACGCGCTCCGCAGCTTTCAAGCATGGCTATTCGCGCGGATACAGCGATGGCGTCAACGCCCGCTTCGACGTCAGATTTGAGCCGGACGAAGACATGGGATGGCGCGGAGAACAGGAAGATGGCTACGAGAAAGGCTTCTATCAGGGCTCAAGGCGCCACGCCTGACGCCAAACCAAGCCGCCGGTTCGCCGGCGGCTGAGCTTGGTGCTTTCATCCGCCAAGAAACGCAACCTTACCCCGGCTTCGGCCGGGGATTTTTTGTGGTATGATACGGAATGAACAGAGAGATGCCAGACAACGATCGACGCGTGTCACCGCCTGCTCCGACGCCGCGCGCCATCAAGGCGGCTGCCTCTTACAGGCGTCGCGTGGCAAATGCTGGCTACGCCAAGGCGATGGATATTGGACGAGCCTTCTCTGCCAGATACCTGCGAGCCATGGCGGCACTCGCCCGCGGCTCAGTGGCGGGAGAGGATGAGGCATGAATCGACAGCATCACGCGTACCCTCGGCGGATCGTGTCGACGCCGGGAATCTGCTGCGGAGAGCCGCGGATTCAGGGGACGCGGCTGACAGTCGCATGGGTCGTCGAGATGACCAGCGCCGGCGTCGCGTATGACGAGTTCGCGGCGGAGTATGATCTCACGAAGCGGCAGGTTGATGCCGCGCTAGAATATGCGCGACAGGCTGGAATCGATGAATAGAGATGACGTCATCGCAAAAGCGATGGTTGTGCTGGGAAGCCAGGAAGCGGCCCAGTCGTGGCTCAATCGCCCGGCCATTGGCCTTGCTGGGGCCCGGCCGGCCGATCTCCTGGGCTCGCAGGATGGTATCGCGCTGGTTGCCGAGTATCTCGATAGGATCGATGCCGGCGTGTATTGCTGAGCGCTAGGCTGCGCGGCGTTTTCTGTTGTTGAATTGGCTCCAGGCCCAGCCAGCCGATTTTCCGATTTTCTTTGCGAGAATATGGAAATCTTCCAGACTACGGCAGTCCGCGGATGTGTTGATTGTCGCGGCCTTCGCTTCTTGCCGGGCATTCTTCACTGCCTCTGCACGGGCCTTCTTCTGCCTGGCGGCTTCCCGGTCTTCGCGCCGGATCTCGCTCAACGTGCCCTGCCGGACATCCAGGCGCCGCTCTTGAACGGTATACTGATGCCGGCAGATAGGGCAGGCCGGAGCCGGCCTGTGGACATGATAGCATTCCGGGCATCGTCGGATCGTTATTGGCTCGGCTTTTTCGGTGCGACGGACCGCGCCTTTCTCGAGGCTCCATTCCCGGTCGTCATCCGGCCAGCCATGCGTGCCGACGTTCCCCGCGTGGTCGATCCAGCCGGCGAAGGTTTTGCCAGGCGATATGCGCAGGATGCGTCCGATCTGCTGCATATATAATGAGAGGCTCTGGGTCGGGCGGAGAGAGAGGCCGAAATTCACGGTCGGCACGTCGAAGCCCTCACTGATGACGTCGACGCTGATGAGCACGTTCAGCCTGGCCGCGGCCAGGTCGGCCGTCATCGCGCGCCGGTCCGTGTCTTTGCTCGCACCCTCGATCACCGCAGCGGAATACCCGGCCGACCGGAATTGTTCGGCCGTCCGGTGTGCAAACTGCAGGCTGGGGCAGAACGCGATCGCCGGCGCGCCCTGGGCGATCCGGGTGTAATGCTCCAGCGAATCTCCGATCAGATGCGCCTTCTCGCAAACTTCAGCCAGGGCATCTGAATTGTAGTCGCCTTGTTTCGTGATCGGCACGCCGGATAGATCGAGGCGGGTGCCGGACGGCGCCCATATCCGCGCTGGGACAAGCCAGCGGAGGTCTGTGAGTTCCAGCACGCTGGGCCCGGTGACCAGCACATCGAAGCTGTCGCCCAGGCCCTTGCCGTCGAGCCTGCACGGTGTCGCTGTGACACCAAGCACCCAGGCATTCGAATATGCCGCAAGGATCAATGCCCAGGTTCCGGCCGGGGCATGGTGGGCCTCGTCTATGATGATGAGATCGAAATGTCCGATCCGATCGAGACGCCTGGCGACGGTCTGCACGGTGCCGACCTGGACCCGCGCGGAAAGATTCTCCGGATACCCTCGAGCCAGGCACGCATGATGAACGCAGGCGTCCTTCAGGGCGCCGGAGATCTGCGAAACCAGGAAACCACGATGCCCGAGAATCAGCACGCGCAGACCGCGCGCAGCGGCCAGGCGGGTTATCTCTGAAAAGCATATTGTCTTGCCGCCGCCTGTCGGCAATAATCCAAGCACACGCTTATGCTCGCGTGTGAAAGCCGCACGCAAGTCGCCGATCCACAAGTGCTGGTAATCTCTAAGTTCCACATAGTTTAAATATATAAACTATCCGGAATTTTTAAACGGAGAAAGCGATGGAAGAGCCGTATTTCTCTGTCGAGATCGCGGGTATTACGGTTGAACTGGTCGATGTATCCGACGACCGCTCGCGGGATGAGCATCTCTTCATGATGCGTGGCGCGCCCGAGCGCTGGAAACTCGGCCCGCCTGTGCGAAATTATGATACCCGCCAGGCGGCGCAGGAAGATGCTGATCGCGTGATCGTCCGGATCTTGTCGCTGTGTCACGCGACAGAGCGCGATCGATTTACTTGGTCACCTGCCGGCGCGGAGTGGCGATATAGAATCGCGCATCAGGGCCATTCGTCGGCTTCAGCTTCGACGCCGATCCGCTCTTCATAGAGCGCGAGGAAGGCCTGGATCGCCTGCCTGGCGGCGGTCTTTTCTTCGCTGTCCGGGAACTTTTTCACGAAGCCCAGCGCTTTGTTTCCGGCTTCGAAAACGGCGTCGTCGCGACTGATCGGCTCAGGTTCCATAGTGCAGATGCTATCGACGATGCTGCGGCAATCCATGAATGATTGGATCGCTCCGCGGCGGTCGTTCATCTGCATCGTGCTCAAGCGCCCGAGCGCGACTGCGGCTGCCTCTCCGGCTGCGTCCATCGCGCGCATCGTCGCGCAGCGGACAGGCGGATAAATCTGATCGATCGGTTTTTGGGCGTCGTTCATGGCTTCCTCCGTGCCGCGTTTATAGCGCGGAGACTGACGCGCGCAAAGCAAAACCGCCGCTGTTATGCGGCGGCTTCGTGCCTGTGCTGGTGAGATGTCAGCCGGCCAGCTGCTCGAGCGTGTCCGCCTCGAGAGGCTCGTCCGCTGCGAGATGCGCGAGGTATTCTTCCATCTGCTCGAGCTTTGTCCATGCCGCGCAGGGACACAGGAACCATTCCTCGTCGCTCTCGCACGATTTGAATTCCCTGAGAACATCGAGCGCGGTCTTCAGATCCTCGCGGGATCGTTGTGTCTTGAGAAAATCGATCAGCATCTGCCTTCCCTCCTCTCTCTTATATAGTCAGGCTGCGCGCCTGTGCGGCTTTGTGTAGACGATCCCCAGTTTCTCGTCTTCTTCGCGCTCTTCTGCGCGCTCTTTCCTGAGATCTTCGTTCACGCGCCGTTTGACGCGGCCGGTGTTGATCGTGCCGTCCGCTGCCAGGCCGCGGTGCACGATTTTCCCGGCGGCTTCGTAGGCAGCCATGGCCCGGTTCAGATCTTCTCGTGTAATCGTCATTGTTTCCTCCATGTGTTAGCGGTTCTCTACTGACAAAGCTATTAGCGGCCAGAAAAATTACAATAAAAATCTTCATTTTTCTGAATTTCAAGCGTCGTTGAAAAGTTTTTTAGACTTATATCCTTAGTATGGAGGATGTAAGAATGATAAAGACGCCTGGGTTTCACGACATTTCCGCTCCAGACTACCACCGCGATCCTTGCCCGATCCCTTCTTTGTCTTCGGGTATTGTTGAAAGTCTGATTTTCAGGTCGCCGATGCACGCCTGGGAGAAGCATTCGCGCTTGAATCCTGCGTTCGTCCACGAGAACAAGAAATGCTTCGATCTCGGCCACGCGGCGCATGGGCTGATGCTCGAGAACGATGAGACGTCGCTCGAGATTATCGAGGCCCCTGCGTTCAATCGAAAGATGGCGGACGGGCGCAATTCTTCGGATGTCCGCGATGAAGCGTATGCTGCCGGCAAGACGCCGCTCCTCCGCGCGCAATATGAAGAAGTGCGCGCGATGGTGGATGCCGGCCGCGCGCAGCTTCGCGAGTTTGTTGGCTGTGAGCATGTCTTCGATCCAGCGCACGGGACCGCGGAATCCACAATGATCTGGGAAGAAGACGGCTTCTTCTTCCGCTGCCGGCCCGATTGGTTGCAGGACGATCTCCAGGCCGTATATGACCTCAAGACGACCGGGCGCACAGCAGAGCCGCAGGCGTGGGCCAGGACGGCCCTGTGGCCTCATAACGGCATCCAGGCCGCTTACTACTTGCGCGGGTTGAGAGCGCTTGGGATCGCGTCGGAAGATACTGTTTTCCGGTTCGTCGCGATCGAGACGACGCCACCATACGCGATTTCGATTGTCGAACTGACGGCGGCCGCCCTGGATCTCGCCGGCAGGCAGGTCGAGACCGCAATCAATCTGTGGAAGCGGTGTCTCGCCGCGAATGAGTGGCCGGGCTACCTCGGACGCGATCCGGAGGTCCATGCCACGTCGGACGGGAAGAAGATCGTGAACTTCCCGCTCGCCACCAGCGAAAGCTGGAAGGACAAGCAGTCTGGCGAGCGCAAAGAAAAAACCGAGTGGCACCGCGTCGTCATCTTCAACGATCGCCTGGCCGACGTCGCCGAGAAGTACCTCAAGAAGGGCGCCAAGGTTTACATCGAGGGAGCGCTTCAGACCCGTAAGTGGGCCGACAAGGACGGAAACGATCGCTACACCACCGAGATCGTGCTCCAGAACTTCCGCGGCGAGCTGACCATGCTCGACGGCCGCGGCGCCGGCGGAGAGACACCGGCCCAGGCACCGGCGGCTGGCAAGCAGGAAGCCGAGAAGGAAGACATCCCCTTCTGAAAATCGCAGCCCTGAAAAAAGATTGCGGCCCCATCTTTGCGAGGGGCCGCTTCTCTTTTCAGGGGGTTCGAATGGCAAAGCCAATCAAAATTCTCGCGTCTGTGAATGCGTATTCCCGGGCGGATGCCGCCAAGATTCTCCGCGGAATCGCTGATGAAATCTCGGGTAGAAGGGCCGAAGGGGAATATGTGCTGTCTACCGAGCGCGCATCCGCGCTGATTTTTCTATCGATCGGGGAGCCGCCGCCGGAATCCGCTGACGCGTCGATCGCGCGGCACCACGGGTTCGGTGGCACGGAATGATCGTTCATCTCCCCGCAAGGGTCCTCGCATGCTGTTCCGAGCCCCCGTACGAGATCGCAAAGGCGGTCAGCGCGTCTGATTCTAGGGCCCGCGTCGAGTGGTGCCAGTGGTTGCTCGATCTCGAGGCGCTATCCGCCGCCCGCCTGGCTGCGCTTGATCTCGTGATACTCGATGACGCCTGCTTGGGCGGGCTACCGCAGATCTGTGCAGAGCCGCTTGTCGACCGTATCGCGCCCGTCCCTCTCTATATCTATACGCGCATAGCAGACCGCGATTATTCCCGTGCATACATCGATGCCGGCTGCACAGGTGTCCTCCGCTACGACAGCCTGGCGTCCCAAATCGACGCCGCACTCATCGTCGCGCGCATCCGCCGCCTGACACCCGCGGCGGCATGAAAAAAAATCGGAACGCCTGGCGAAACGATATCAGATTTTATTCAGGGCCGCCGCGCCGGCCACCATTCCGTCCGGGAAAAGCCGGCGGAAACGTCCAGGAATTCAAGGGTTTACGACATGCCTGCCAATGATTTTGTAGATACATATTTCACTATCGCGGAGGCCCGCGACGCAATCGAGCGCGAGCTGGGAATCGCGTATTCGTTCGAGCAAGTGCGGCGGATGGCAGATGCCAGGAGGCTCCCGTTCTTCAAAGATCCAGCCGGAAAGCGGCGGATCTCTAGGACAGAGCTCTTCGCTGCGTTTTTCAGCGCTCAATGCGAAGCAAAGAAGCGGATGGCAGCATGAGCGAGGCGCCAACGATCGTGGTTATCATCGTACTGAAGCCTGGCGCCAGCGCCAGTGCGGCGCCGGTGTGCGCCGCAGCAGAACCCAAGCCTGGCGCCGCGGTCGATCTATCCCCGCGCGAACGGGAAATCTTGGCTGGCGTAGCGCGCGGCGAGTGCAATAAGGAGATCGGCCGGCGCCTTGGCATCGAAGCTGATACCGCGAAAGCGCATCTGCGAAACATTTTCAAGAAGATCGGGGTTGCGAACCGGACGCAAGCCGCGTTGTGGGCGCTAAAAAATCTTCGTTAGGATTGAAGATTTCTGTTGACACGAGAAAAAGCAGAATAATCTCTCTGAGTATGGAAGGCCGGCAAAGTCGGTCAGGAAGGAAAGAAGAGGAAGAAGATCATGACAAACACAACCGGACGCGAAGCGATCATGCAATACATCATCGAAGAGGTTGCAGACGACGCGATCGATGATGCGCGCGAACACACGGATAGCGATGACAGCGAGATCATCGCGGAAGTGGCTACGGAGATGGTCAAAAACGCTTACCTGCTCGATGTCCTGTCTGCATACGAGCGAGATGGCATCACCCGCGAAGAGATCCGCGACGCTCTCGGTGGTAGCGGTGCCTTCCCGTTCGAGCCCGTCTACGACGCCGCATTCGAGATCCTCGAGGGCTGACCCCATGCCAGATGACCCGGCTGCCAACGGGTCATCGCGTATGGTGCCAAAGATTTTTGTTGACACGACAAAACAAGAAGATTACATACAAAGAAGAGGAAGGAGAAGGTCATGAAGAAGTTCACATACACACGCGGTGAAGTTGAGCGGCACGACCGCCACGATTACCTGCAAACGTGCTTTTTCACGTGCTGCATTTATCGCGATGGCAAGCCGTACCTCACGCCCGGCGGGCTCAGCGAGGCGGAATGCGAGGCGAATGCCGATCATGCGCTGGCTGGTCTCAACAAGCACGCGGACGCGAAGGCCGCTGCAGATCAGAGCGAACTGCCGATAAAGATCGAAGAGGCCGAGAAGTGGTTTAATAGGGCGCACGAGCAGGTCGAATACGTGCGCGGAGTTGTATCGGGCTATGAGCAAGCCATGGCTGATGCTTTCGGAACGCACTGGTTTTCCGGCGCGCCCGAGATAGCTCAGAAGGAGCTCGCGCGTTTGCGCACGAAACGCTCCGAATTGGAGCAGGCGAAGCGCGAGGCGCGCAAGGCGCTGACCTCGCTGCGCGACCAGCTTTTCGAGGAGCGGTGCAACAAGATCGAAGCGGATCTGGCTGCGATCCACGTATCTCACGCCAGCGCCAGCGAGAACCCCGTCACTGTAACCGCGGCGCGCGTCAACAAGACGGACAACGGCGTCGATCTCTTCGCGCGCGTGCTGCAAGATAGCCGGAGCGGCTGGGTCGTCGCGAAGATGCCGGCCGATAAGCTCAAAAGAGCAATCTGGGGGCCGGCGTTCAATAGCGATTTCGCTGCCAATATCGTCGCCGGCGGTGATTTCATCAGTTTCGCCAGCGCGTGGGGCCTCTGCTTCGAGCCCGCGCCGGCCGGCTATCTCGAGCCGCTGATGGAAGACGATGACGAAATCGCCGCCTACCGCGCACGCTTGCCGGCCGTCGCCGCTGATCTGAACGCAGCAATCGAGCGGCTGGATGCCTGACGCCGCCTTCCTTCCTGAACTTCCTCACCTGCCAGCGGCCGCACGCCGCTGGCTTTTTTCTTGGCGCTCTCGCGCCTCGATCTCATCGATGATCTGCTGCCTGCGGGCTGAAATTTCAGCATACACGCGCTTCGTCAATTCCCAATCCCGGGCCCGCCTCTCTTTATATTCCCGCTCCAGCTTCTTCTTTTTGTAGTTGTTCCAGATTTCAAAGATCATCGCCCCGTGCGCCGCGCTGGAGTTTCACCGGCGCGCACGGTAACCCGTGCGGGTTAACCCAACATGAATCCAGCGACGGATTCTCCAGCCATTTTTGCTGCAATTTTGCTGACTCACATCCACGCACCGCCGCGCATGGGCGGATTCCTGCGGGTCTCAGCGAGCAGCAAAGTGGCAGTAAACTAGAGATCCAAGACCAGATCTAAAAAGAAAAGCCCCCGAAAACGCTTTGTTTTCAGGGGCTTACATCTGGTAGCGGAGGAGGGATTCGAACCCCCGACACAAGGATTATGATTCCTCTGCTCTACCAACTGAGCTACTCCGCCATCGGGCGCACCCGCTGGCGTGCGGTGGCAGCGTAATAAGCCCAAATCCGCGCCCAAGTCAAGGGAAGCGGACCGGCCGCCGGAGGCCCCTCTCGGGGGCTCCGGCGGAGAGCCGACAACCGCCCTTCGAAGAGACCCGAGCCTAGGCCTGCGCCGGCTTCGCCGAGACGGCGCAGGCGATGGAGGCCGTGACGAACAGCAGCAGCAGGCCGACGCCGATCACCGCCGTGCGAAGCGCCCCGACGGTGGCGGCGAACTTGGCCCGGTCGTGCGCCACGACGGCCACCCCCAGCCGCCGGCCGGACAGGTCGTGGACAGGGCCGGCCAGGATCGCGGTTTCCCGGTTGCCCAGCCGGTGTTCGCGAAGGATGGTTTCTCCGGCGGCGGCCCGGCGCAATTCGTCGCCGGTGAGCCAGACAGCGCCGGCCAGGGTCGTGCCCGCGGGCATGATCTTTCCCTCGCGCACCGCGAACAGGGCGGCGTCGACCCCCGACTTCTCTTTGAAGCCGTCGAGAACAGGGTTGATGCGGGAGAACGCGGGGGTGCCGGCGGCCGGCTCGAGCCCCGATACCGGGTCCTGGCCGTCGCCATTCAGCACAATGGCGCGCGGCATCCCGAACAGATCGCCGCCGATGCGGTCGAGCTGGCGGAATGGCGCAGAATAGGCCGCCGTCACGATGCCGGAATGGGGGCGACCAGTACGCCCCTCCTCGCCGAGACCGGAACCGGCGTTGCGGACATCCGGGGAAACGTCGTCGAACGCCACCATCCGGGCGGGATCGGCGGCAAGGACCATGCCAAGATTGCGGAAGTGCCCGTCAAGTTCCCGTTTTTCGGCTCGCGCGATCATGCTTTCCAGACCGAACATGCCGGAAAGCGAATAGATCACGGCAACAAACGAGAAGGTTATGACGGTCCATAGTATTACAGTTGTATTCGGCTTTCTTGCTTTCGTCATAGTGGGCGGTTCCTCGTTTTTTTTTGGTTTTCAAGCGGATTGCTATGGCACGAACAGCGCCATGTCAAACGACGAATGCGAAAAAACCCTGGGGCCGCCCGCAACCCCGCCCGGCGCCTGTACGAAGCCCCGATTTCCCGGCATTTTTCCCCACGCTTTCCGCCACTTCCGGGACCGGCTCGCGGGAGGTTGAGCGAGGCGACTCCGGTGCGCGGCCGGCACATTACAAATCCTTAATGCCGTCGCCATCCGCCGGTAACCTGGGCGCCTCTATTCTTAGCTCGTCGATTTGATAGAGAGTTCCGGTCGAGGCCCGCCGCCGAGCAAGGCGACCCCCAAGGCAAGGAGGACCAGTGGTCCCCCGATGGTCCTCCTCCTCTCGGCCTTGCATCGTTGCCCGCCGCTTCAGCGCCTCTCGGCGGCGGCGCGGCGGGCCTCCCGGAACTTTCGGAGGTTGAAGCGTGTTTTCCCGCGTCCGGCCGCGACGGCCGGACAACTCGCCCTGGCCGGCGCCGCCGGTTCCCGGTTCTGCGGAAGTCGTCAGATCCCGGGATTCCTGCGGCGCCGGCTGCCCCCCACGGCAGCGGCAGAGGGCCGCCTTCACAGGGAAAACACAGCGATGCCACGGAATTGTCACGGCCTGCCGGGCTATTCTCGATCGTCGCCCGGCGTGACGGCGCAGCCGGTGGAAATGGCCGGTTGGAACAGCATCGGGGGAAACTGTCCGCGCAGTGTGGGCAGGAGGTTCGTACTTCTGGACTGACGGAGACCTCTCGCCATGCCCAAGTTGCCTTCCCTGCCCAGCCGACCCTCCCCCGTCCTTCGCCGTCCCGCGCATACCTCCGGCTCCCGGCGGCGCGATGTGCTGGCCGAGATCAACACCGCCAACGAGTGCCTGTTGTTCCTGGTGTCGGCGATGTTCGGCGCGAACCGGCCATGCCAGCGGACCGGCGGCTCCTGCTCCAAGATCGGCGATCTTCTTACCTTCCTTCGGCGCCGCTTCGCCGAGGAGGAACGAATGATGGATGACGCCGGCTATCGGCCGGCGGGCCTTCACCGGGCGGAGCACCGCGCGATTCTCGCCCGCCTCGAAACCATGCACAGCACCCTGGAATGCGGCAAATACGATCCCGACGCCGTCCTCGCCTTCCTGGAATCGTGGGTGATCGACCATATCGAGACCCACGACAAGCCGCTGGGGCAGTATTTCGCCGCCGACATGGACGACGGCATTCCCGCTCCCCGCGCGCCCAGACGGGACAGCCACGTGGTTGCCCACTAGTCGCCAGTCAGGAATTCGGCTTCCGCCAATCGACCGATTTCGCCAGGCGCTCGTCGGCGAGGCGCTTGGCCTCCGCCTCCTGTTCGGGCGTGAGGTCGTCGAGCAGTTCCTGCCGCACCGCGTCGCTGACCTTGAGGCCGGAGGCGGCCGCCATGGTCAGCCACATCAGGGCCCGCTGCGAATCGCGCTTCACCCCGTCGCCACGGGCATAGAGGGAGCCGAGGTTGAGCCGCGCCTGAACGGTGCCCCCGTCCGACGCCCTTTCGTAGAGCGAGGCGGCCATCGCCGCGTTGGCCGGCACGCCTTGGCCGCGTTCGTACATGAGCGCGAGGTTGTATTGGGCGCGAGGCGAGCCGCCCTCGGCCGCCTTGGCGTACCAGCGGGCCGCCTCGGCAAGATCCGCCGCCACGCCACGCCCTTGGTAATAGAGAACGCCCAGACGGGTCTGGGCCTCGACGTGGCCCTGCTCGGCCGCCCGGCGATACCACTTGGCGGCGGCGGCCATGTCGTTGTTGCCGCGCACCCCGGTCTCGTACATGACGCCGAGGTAGAACTGGGCCTCGACGTTGCCCGCCTCGGCGGCGCGTTCGTACCAGTTCATCGCCTGGCCGAAGTTCTGAGGCACCGGAACCTCGGCCGCCGCCATGGTCGATACGCCGATCAGCGCCGCGACGAATGCCGCGCAGAAGGCCCCGCGATTCATCACTCCTCCCGAACCCTGGCCGCCGGGCGGAGTGTAATACGGTTTTCATCAAACATCTAGATATTGTGGCAAATTCCCACCCCGCCACGAAGGGTGGAAGCCGAACGGAGTATCAAGGCGCCCTCGATACCGCCCTGTCAGGCCCTGACCTCGACCAGCGTGCGGCCGCGCACGCGCCCGGCCAGAACGTCGGCCCCGCGGTTCGCCACCTCGGCCAGCGGCACCGACTGGGTCATCCACTCCAGCCGGTCGAGCGGTAGTTCGCTGGCCAAGCGGCGCCAGGCGGCGACCCGCCGCTCGAGCGGGCAGAACGCCGAATCGATGCCGAGCAGGTTGACGCCGCGCAGGATGAAGGGAAGGACCGATCCCGGGAAGGCCGGCCCGGCGGCATTGCCCACCGCCGCACACGAGCCTTGCGGTCGGAGGCCGGCCAGCACGGTGGCCAGCGGGACGCCGCCGACGTTGTCGATGGCGCCGGACCAGCGCGCCGTTTCGAGCGGCCGTTGCGGCCCCCTGGCCAGCTCGTCCCGCCCGACGATGACGGTGGCGCCGAGCTCGCGCAGGTAATCGTGCGCCTCGGCCCGGCCGGTCGCCACCGCCACCCGATAGCCGAGCGCCGAGAGCAGGGCGACGGCGATGCTGCCCACCCCGCCGGCGGCGCCGGTGACCAGCACCTCGCCCTCGTCGTAGGGGCTGAGTCCGTGTTCCTCCAGGCTCATCAGGGCCAGCATGGCCGACAGCCCGGCGGTGCCGATGGCCATGCTCTGGCGAAGCGACAGGCCGGCCGGCAGCGGCACCAGCCAGTCGGCCTTGACCCGCGCCCGCGTCGCATAGCCGCCCCAGCGCACCTCGCCGACCCGCCAACCGGTGAGGATCACCGGATCGCCCGGCCTGAAGGCCGGCGAGGTCGAGGATTCGACGGTGCCCGCGAAATCGATTCCGGGAATATGGGGATAGGTCTTCACCAGGCGGCCGATGCCGCCCAGGATCATCCCATCCTTATAGTTGACGGTGGAATAGGCGACGGCGACGGTGACCTCGCCTTCCGGCAGCGACTCCTCGTCGAGTTCCTGGACGGCGGCCGTCACCTTGCCGTCCGCTTCTTCCAATACCAGGGCGGTGAAATGCTCCGCTATCGCCATGCTCTCCTCCCTGCCGGGCAGGCCGCCGCTTGCGTTCCGCCCTATTCTAGATCATTGCCGGCCTTTGTTGAATTGCCCTCGCCACCGGCTAGATCAGCAGGGCCGTTCCGTACATGACGGCGAGGCCGGCGGCGAAACCGGCGAGCCCGCTGCCGGTCAGCCAGCCATCGCCCGCCGCCGACGCCCGCCGGCCGATGAAGGCGCCGACCTCGACGATCACCTGGAGAATGGCGCCCGCCCCGATGCCGAAGCACAGCACCGCCCAGTGCGGGGCGAAGGCGAAAGCGCCCACCCAGGTGCCGGCCACCGCCGGCAGGCCGGCGACGGCAGCCAGGCCGGCGAACAGCGTCCAGCCCGGCCGCTCGCCGACCAGCGGCGCCGAGATGCCGACCCCTTCGGTCACGTTGTGCAGCATGAAGCCGACGATCAGGAACGAGGCGAGCGCGGTTTCGCCAATGGCGAAGGACGCCCCGATGGCCAGCCCCTCGCCCAGATTGTGCAGGCCGATGCCGAGCGCGATGTAGAAGGCCAGCGCGCGGCCTTCCGGTCGCCGGCCGCCGCGCCGCCCGATCCACATGAGGGTAAGGAAGGTCGCTCCCGCGGCCAGCCAGACGGCCAGTCCGGCCTGCAGGCCGGTGGCCGCCTTCGCCGCCGCCTCCAGCCCCTCCTCCAAGGTGTCGATCAGCAGGAAGGCGAGCAGGCCGATGGTCAGCGCCAGCACGAAGTCGAGCCCGCGGCGCGAAATCCGGCGGAGCAGCGGGAAGAACAGCATGCCGGTCGCCACCGGCACCACGCCGACCATCAGGCCGACCACGGCGAATACGGCGAAGTCGGCGGCGCCCTGGCGAGGCGTCGTCGCCGCCACGGCGATAGTGTGCTCGAAGGTCGCCCCCGTCGACGTCACCACCTTGACGATGTGCGGCTCGCCGGCGGTCCACGGATAGGGGATGTCGAGACGGGCGGCGGCCAGCCGGCCGAGGGGGGCGTCGGGAGTGAGCGTGAATTCCCAGTACGCGCCGTCCACCTGGACCTGGGCGACGGTCAGCGGCTCCCAGGCCCCCGAGCGCACCGTCAGGTGCAGGCCCTGGCCATCCAGCGTCGCCCGCTCGACGGTCAGTTCCTCGGCCGGCGGCACCCCGGCCGAGAGGAAATCCAGCGGCCGCGTGGTGACGAAGACGGCGGCGATCGCCACGATGACCGCCAGCGGCAGCAGAGCGCGCGTCCAGGCGGCGGTCATCACGCCACCTCGAAGCGGCTCATCCAGCCGAGTTCGGCGAACTCGGTCTGGTGGGCGTGGAACATGTAGGAGCCGGGCTCGTGATCCTTGAAGGTGAATTCCAGGATGCCGCGCTGCGCCTGGCACTGCATGACGGTGTCGATGGTCCGCGAGCTGGGCGTCAGCGTCGTGCCGTGGTCGTAGTAGTCGAAGAAGTTGCCGTGCAGGTGGAAGGAGTTGACGGGGTCGAACTCGGTCAGGTTGACCAGATAGACGCGCACCGGCCGCTCGCGGGCGATGCGGATGGGCTTCTCGTGAAAGGCGAAGGCGATGGAGTTGACGGCGTAGACCTCGTTCTCCTCGTCGAAGTTGGTGTCGAAGCCGTTCATCACCATGACCATCTCCTGCCAGACGGCGTTTTCGGGGGTGCCGAGCAGACGCGATTTCGCCGCTTCGCGATGTTCCGGGTGGCGATCGGGGTCGGGATCGACGATGAAGGCCCCATAGAGCCCCTTGTGCAGGTGGCGGCGCAGCGGAAACGAATGGCAATGGTAGAGATGGCAGCCGAAGGGCCGCGCCGTGAACTCGTAGACGAATTCCTCGCCGGGGAAGGCCTCGCCGGCCCCGGGGATTCCGTCCATGCGGGCCGAATGGATGCCGTGGAAATGAAGGGTGTGGGGATGGGCGCCGCCGTTGATGAAACGGATGCGGATGACGTCGCCCTCGGTCGCCCGCAGCGTCGGCCCGGGAACCCGGCCGTTGTAGGTCCAGGCCGGAAAGAAGACGCCGGGCGCGATCTCGATCTCGCGATCCTCGGCGACGATCTCGAACTCGCGCAGCCTGCGGCCATCGGAAAGCGTCGAGACCGTCCCCGTCTCCCAGTCGGTCAGCATGGCGTGGGGATCGAAGCCGTTGCGCGCCGCATCGACGGCGCCCTTCGTGCGATTGCCGGCGGTATGGGGATGTTCGGCAACGCCTTGCCCATGGCGGGCCGGGGCCGGCGCGGGAGCGCCATGGCCATGACCGGTCTGGGCCGCCGCTTCCGCGCGCGCCAACAGCAAAGCGCCGGCGCCGCCCGAAACCGCCAGCCCCGCGCCCAGAAAGCGGCGCCGCGACAACAGCCGTTCGATCAGACCCATACGGTACCCTCCGTTCCCGCGATGGATCGTTTTCCGCCCGTTGGACCTGCCGCTCCGGTAGCGCCGGAGGCTTTTTTAAAGCGTATGGTAAAATAGTAAGCCTATGCTACATTTCTGGCAAGGGCGGAAATGATGTAGAATGCGTCCCAGGCGCCCGACCCACCGGCAGGAGACGAACGGCGATGACGCCAGCGACGCGCAAGAGCACCCCCGCCCGCTACGACCACGTCCGCACGTCCCACAAGAACGAGATGGCCGAGGACTACGTGGAACTGATCGCCGAGTTGATCGATTCGGCTGGCGAGGCCCGGCTGGTCGACATCGCCGGGCGGCTTGGCGTTTCCCATCCCACCGCCAACAAGGTGATCGGCCGCCTGCAGCGCGAGGGTCTGGTCACCAGCCTGCCCTATCGCGCCATCTTCCTGACCGACGAGGGCCAGGCCCTGGCTGCCGAAGCCAGGCGGCGCCACCGGATCGTCTACGACTTTCTGGTCTCCATCGGGGTGAGCGCCGAGACCGCCGAACTGGACGCCGAGGGCATCGAGCATCACGTCAGCGAGGAAACGCTTTCCGCCCTGGAGGGCATGACGCGCGGCCGCTAAAGCAAAGTGGAAGCCAGGTAGACGGCGGTTCCCCACATGATGACGGCGCTGCCGCGGTTGAGCAGCCCCCTGACCCCGCGGATGTTGGAAACCACCCGCCCGAGAACGGCGAGAAACAGGAAATAGCCCCAGGAAACGCCGATGCAGGCCAGCGTGAAGGCCATGCGCTCGGTCTCGCCATAGGCCAGCGAACTGGGGCCGATGACCCCCACCGTATCGAGGATGGCGTGCGGATTGAACAACGATACCGAGGCCGCGAACGCCATCTGCCGGCGGGCCGAAAAGGCGCCGGTGGCGCCGCTTTCCGCCGAGCCGGCGCCGTTTCGCCACAGCAGGACGCCGACGACGACGAGAAAGACGACACCGCCCGCCACCAGCCCCATGCGCAGCCAGGGCACACCCAGCACCGCCACCGACACGCCGAACACCGCCACCAGGATCAGCAAGGTGTCGCACAGCCCCGCCGCCGCCACCGCCGGCAGGGCGCGCACCAGCGACGGCTGGCCGGCCCCCTGGGCGAGCACGAAGGTGTTCTGCGGCCCGAGCGGCAGGATCAGGCCGAACGCCAGCACGATGCCGTGGAGAATGGCTGCGGTCACGGACGGGATGCCTCATGGCGGGAAAGTGTCAAGGCGGCGCAGAATGGCCGCAGGCGGCGGGGCGGTCAAGGTAGGAGGCGACCTCGGAGGCCCCACATGCGACAGAAATGTCACATCGGGAGCCGCCTGTTTTCGGCGAGGATATTGGGAGAGAGAAATTCAGCGGGGGACCCGATGCCACGGATACTCGATGCCCTTTCCCGGCGCCTGGACAACGCCCTTCTGCCGCCCCGCGCCCGCGAGGTGCGCCGACGCCACCTGACCTATCTCACGCCACGCAAGCTGCGGGCGCTGGATGCCACCCTTCGGCATGTGTGCCGGACCGGCGTCGAGGGCGATTTCCTGGAATTCGGCGTGGCGCTCGGCGGCTCGGGCATCATGATCGCGTCTCGCGCCGACGACCGGCGCGCCTTCCATGGCTACGACGTCTTCGGCATGATTCCGCCGCCGGGACCGGAGGACGGCCCGCGGGCGCATCGCCGGTATAGCGAAATCCGCTCGGGCCGCTCCGGCGGCCTCGGCGACGATCCCTATTACGGCTATGTCGAGGACCTTTACAGCCGGGTCTGCCGCACGTTCTCCGACTTCGGGCTGCCGGTCGACGGCCGGCGCGTCATCCTTCATCGCGGCCGGTTCGAGGAAACGCTTAAGGCCGACGACCGCCGCCCGGTCGCCTTCGCCCACATCGACTGCGACTGGCATGACCCGGTGTCCTTCTGCCTGCGGGCGATCGGCCCCCGCCTGGCCCCCGGGGCCTGCGTCGTGCTTGACGACTACAACGACTATGGCGGCTGTCGCAAAGCGGTCGACGCCTTCCTGGCCGAACGCGACGACCTGCGCCTTCTTTCCCAGGCCCCGAGCGCCATTCTCGAACGGCGGGCGGACGCATAGGTCCGACCCGACTTTGGCCGTCGATATCGCGAGCCAAAGGCGATACAACTGACCGCCCCCCCAAGCGGACACCCGGTATCGCCATGGCCCCTGCCCCCGGACACCCCGCCGCCTCAGGCGACGAAAAGGCGCCTCCGGCGCCCGGCCGCCGGCCACTTCGCCGCGGCTTCCAGGCCTTTCCCCTGTTCTTCCCGGCGGCGGCCGTCTATGCCGCCGTCGCGGTTCCCATTTGGGTGCTCGAATTCCTGGGATGGCTGCCCGCTTGGCAACCGACGCCGGCCGGCTGGCACGCCCACGAAATGGTCTTCGGCTATGCCCTGGCGGTGGTCGGCGGCTACCTGATCACCAAGGGGTCGCGGGGTGTCATCCTGACGGCGTTCGGCCTGTGGCTGGCCGGACGGCTCGCCCATTTCGGGCCAGGGCTGCCGGCGCCGGTGGCGATCTTCGTCGATCTAGCCTATCCGGCCGTGCTTTTCGGGTTGGCCGGCCTGCCGTTCCTGCGCGCCGCCAAGAGCTGGCGCAACGCCCTATTCGGCGTCATCGTCGCCGCCTTCCTGCTGGCCCAGGGTCTTTATCACCTGGGCGGCGCCGGTCTGCTGGCGGAAGGCGAGGAGCGCGGCCTGCTGCTGGCGATCGACCTCGTCATCCTCCTGCTCTTCGCCATGGGCGGCCGGCTGATCGCCGCCACCACGTCGGGCGCCCTGCAACGCAAGGGCGGCCACCTTACCGGCGCCGCCCAGCCGTCCCTGGAACGCGCGGGCGTCCTTTGCCTCATTGCCGTCGCCCTCCTGGACGGCATCCAATGGGGCCTTCCCGTCACCGCCGCATTCAGCGCGCTGGCCGGAACCGTCATCGTCATCCGCCTGGTCCGCTGGCAGGCCTGGAAGGTGATCGGCGTCGCCGAGGCATCGGTCCTTCACCTCGGGTACGCCTGGCTTGCCGCCGGTCTGCTGGTGCAGGCGGCCGGCCGGGCCTTCGACCTGATGACGCCGCTTACCGCCGCGCACGGCGCCATGGTCGGCGGCCTGGGCGTGCTGTCGCTCGCCGTGATGGGGCGTACCGCCCAGCAGCGCCTTCGCCGGCCGCTCGGCGTACCGCCGCTGCTGGCAACCGCCATCGGGCTGATGTCGCTCGCCGTCGTTCTGCGGGTGCTGGCCTCGCTGGCCGGGCCGACGGTCGCGCTGCTGGCTGGCGCGGCCGCGGCGTGGAGTCTGGCGTTCGTGTGCTTCGGCGTCTTCCTGCTGCGCCTACTGGCCGACCGTCCGGAAACGCCGCCGGCAGTGTGACGGACGGCATGGACAGGGTGGCGGCGCACGGCCTACAACCGGACGTCGCCATCATTCGGAGCCCGGCCATGACCCTCTGGCGCTGTCTGTGGTTTGCCGCGATCGTCGCCTGCAACGCACCGGCCGCCGCGGCCGACCTGTTTCCCTTCCGCCTGCCGTGGGACGATGCCAGCGTCAATCTGACCAATCTTTCGGCGTGGAACGCCAAGCCGGCCGGCAAGACCGGTTTCGTGCGGGCCGAGAACGGGCATCTCTACGCCGGTGCCGAACGCATCCGCTTCCTCGGCGTCAACATCGTTTCCGGCGGGGCGGCGCCCAGCCGCGACGAGGCCGAGCGCATCGCCGCCCGGCTGGCGCGATTCGGCGTCAACGCGGTGCGCTTCCATCACCTGGACACCTCGACCGCGCCCAACGGCCTGCTGCAAAAGGACCGCATCACCTTCGATCCCGAGGCCCTCGACCGCTTCGACTATTTCTTCGCCGCGCTGAAGAAGGAAGGCATCTACGCCGACCTCAACCTGCACGTCGGCCGCCGCTACCCGGGGTTCGCCGACTGGGGAGAGGAGACCCCGAGATACTGGAAGGGCGTCGACAATTTCCATCCGCCGATGATCGCGCTCCAGCGCGACTACGCGCGCGGCCTGCTGACCCACGTGAACCCCTATACCGGCCTCCGCTACGCCGACGACCCGGCGGTCGCCTTCATCGAGATCAACAACGAGAACGGCCTGATCCGCGAATGGCGGACCGGCGGGCTCAACGGCATGACCGAGCCCTACCGGGGCGAACTGGCCCGCCAGTGGCAGGCGTGGCTGAAGGCGCGTTACCGCGACACGGCGGCGCTCCGTGCCGCCTGGGGCGTGCGCGAGGAGCCGCTGGGGCCCGAGATGCTGACGGCGAAGCTCGGCGTGCGTTCCGGCGAGCCGGGCTGGAACCTGCAGGTCATCGATGACGGCCGCGCCACCCTTGGCGCCGGCGAGGACGGTGCCGCCGTCCTGGCCATGACCCAGGCCGGCAAGAAGCGCTGGCACATCCAGATGCACCAGAACGGCCTGGCCTTCGCTGCCGAGCAGCCCTACACGCTTTCCCTCGCCCTGCGCGCCGACAAGCCGACGAAGGTCGTCCTCCAAGCCATGCAGGCGCACGCGCCCTGGCAGATCCTGTGGCGGGACGAAGTGACGGTGGGCCCGCAATGGCAGGTCGTGAAGCGGACCTTCGCGCCGACGACCGGCGACGAAAAGGCCCGCCTGACGCTGGGCGGCCTCGGCCACACCACCGGCACGCTGCGGCTGAAGGACGCCAGCCTCAAGCCCGGCGGTGTGCTGGGCCTGCTGCCCGGCGAGAATCTTGGGGATGGCGCCATCGCCGTGTTCGACGCCGCCGGCTTCATGGGCCGCACGCCGCCCGCCCAGCGCGACTGGATCGGCTTCCTGTGGGACACCGAGACCGCCTACTGGACCGGCCTGGCCCGCTTCCTGAAAGACGACCTGGGCGCCAGGCCGCTGATCATCGGCACCCAGACCACCTACAGCCCCGCCCCCATCCAGGCGGCCCTCGATGTGGTCGACAGCCACGGCTATTGGCAGCATCCGGTCTTTCCCGGCAGGCGCTGGGACCCCGACGACTGGTTCATCGCCAACAGCCCGATGGCCGGCGTGGCGAACGGCGGCACGCTCCCCGACCTCGCGTTGCGCCGGGTGCCCGGCAAGCCGTTCGTGGTGACCGAGTACAATCACTCGGCGCCCAGCCATTTCCAGGGCGAGGCGCTGCCGCTGCTGGCCGCCTATGGCGCCCTGCAGGACTGGGACGGGCTGTTCCTCTACAGCTTCGGGCTGCACGGCAAGACATGGGACCCCGGCTTCATCAACAACTACTTCGACAGCTTCGCCAACCCGGTCAAGATGGCCGGCCTGATCCCCGCCGCCGCCCTGTTCCGGCGGGGCGACGTGGCGGGCGCCGGCGCGCCGGAACCGGGCGCGGCCGACGTGGCCGCCTGGATCGAGGCCCTGCGCGCCAATTACCGCATCCCGGGCGCCGAGAGCTTCGGGGCCGACCGGGCGGCAACCTTCATGCGCGCGGTCGGCATCGCCACTCCGCCCGGCCAGGCCGCATCCCTGCCCTACGCCAGCCTGACCGGCGAACTGGCGTGGGGCGTCAACGGCGGGCGCACGGTGACGTTCGATGCGCCCCGCAGCAAGGGCCTGATCGGCGCCCGCATGGACCGGCCGTTCGCGGCCGGTGGCGTGGCGTTGCAGGTGACGGAGGCCCGCAACGACTGGGGCGTGCTGCTGCTCACCCGCATCGATGCCGGCGATTTCGCCGCGCCCGGCCGCGCGCTCCTCACCGCCCTGGGCCAGGTCGAAAACACCGGCCAGAGGTGGCTCGATGCCGGCAAGACCACCCTGGGGCGCAACTGGGGCGGGCCGCCCACCGTCATCGAGGGCATCGGCGCCCGCGTCACGCTGCCGGTGGCGGCCGGCCGGGTGCGGGCCTGGGCGCTCGACGAGCGCGGCAACCGGCGCGACGAAATCGGGGTGAGCGGCGGCCCGCGCGCCACCCTCGACATCGGGGAAGCCTATCGGACACTGTGGTACGAGATCGAGGTCGCGCCCTGACGGCTCCGCTCTCCGCCTTCGACGTTCGCCTTGACTGTCCGCAATCGCCAACGGAAACTAGACGACGGCTCGCGGAACGGGGGAAGCGATGCCCACGAGCCCGTCGGAACCTTGAGGGGGAAGGCCTCGCCGGTGACCGGCCGCGGTTCCACCGATGCAACAGAGACCACGAGGGGAAAATCCCATGAAGAAATTCGCCATTCTGATGACCGCCGCGCTGCTGGTTTCCGGGCAATCGATGGCCGCCGAAAAGCTCCGCATCGGCAACGAGGGTGCCTATGCGCCATTCAACCAGATCGACCCCAATGGCAAGTTGACCGGCTTCGACATCGACATCGGCAACGCTCTTTGCGAAAAGATGAAGGCCGAGTGTGTGTGGGTGACCCAAGATTGGGACGGCATCATCCCCGGCCTGCTGGCCAAAAAGTACGACGCCATCGTCTCCAGCATGTCGGTCACCGACGAACGCAAACAGGCCGTCGACTTCACAGAGCGCTACTATTCCAACAGCCTGCGCTACATCGCCAAGAAGGGCTCCAAGCTGGACGTCAAGAACCTCAAGGGCAAAACCATCGGCGCCCAGCGCGCCACCATCGCCGCCATCTACCTCGAGGACAACATGAAGGGCGTCGTCGACATCAAGGTCTACGACACCCAGGATAATGCCTACATCGACCTCGCCGCCGGCCGCCTCGACGCCGTGCTGGGCGACATGCTGGTCAACTACGACTGGCTGCAGTCCGACGCCGGCAAGGGTTTCGACTTCTTCGGCGAGGCGTTCAACCGTAGCGACGAGATCGGCATCGCCGTGCGCAAGGGCGAGGATAAGCTGCGCCAGCAGCTGAACGCGGCACTGAAGGCGATCCGCGCCGACGGGACCTACGCGAAGATCAACGCCAAGTACTTCCCGTTCGACATCTACTGATGCGGCTCCGGCGGTGGGCCGGGATGCGGCCCGCCACCCGGCCCCAACCTTCATGCAGACCGTTCTTCCCTACGCCAACCTGCTGTTCACCGGGACGGTGATCACCCTTCTGGTGACCCTCGCGGCGTTGCCGATCGGCATCGCGCTCGGCCTGCTGGGGGCCGGCGCCAAGCTGTCGGGCGACCCGGTGGCCATGGCCTACGGCAACGTCTACACCAGCATCGTGCGCGGCATTCCAGAATTCCTGGTCATCCTGGTCTTCGCCACCGGCTCGCAGTTCGCGGTGAACGCCGTCGCCGAAAGCCTCGGCTACGAAGGCCACATCGACGTCAACCCCTTCGTCGCCGGCGTCGTGGCGCTGGGCTTCATGTTCGGCGCCTATGCGACCGAGGTCTTCCGCGGCGCCATCCTGGCCATCCCCAAGGGCCAGATCGAGGCGGCCAGGGCCTTCGGCATGGGCCGCTGGCTGACGTTTACGCGCGTCACCCTGCCGCAGGTGTGGCGCCTGGCGCTGCCGGGCCTGGGCAACCTCTATCTGGTGCTGATGAAGGATTCGGCGCTGGTGTCGCTGATCGGGCTCAATGACATCATGCGGGTTTCCGGCATCGCCGCCCAGGCCACCAAGAACACGGTGCTGTTCTATTTCGTGGCGGCGCTGATCTATCTGGTGCTCACCGTCGTCTCGATGCGCGTCCAGGCACCGCTCGAAGCCTGGGCCAACAAGGGCCTGCCCAAGGCCGTCCACTAGGAACGAGAGCATGGAGCCCGATACCCTCAAGATCCTGACCCGCTTCGTCAAGGCGGTGTTCTATGCGCTCACCGCCGTGCTCGTCGCCGTCATCCTCTACATCCTGTGGACGCTGAATTACGACGTCATCTTCCGCTATTTCGGGCGCATCCTGGGCGGCACATGGCTGACCATCCAATTGGTTTCGCTGTCGGTCTTCATCGGCTTCTTCATCGCCCTGCCGGTCGCCATCATGCGGGTTTCGCACATCCCGTGGCTGCGCCACCCGGCCTATGGCTTCATTTTCTTCTTCCGCGGCACGCCGCTGCTGGTGCAGCTTTTCTTCATCTACTACGGCCTGGCCCAGCTCGACCTCGTGCGCCACACCTTCCTGTGGCCGGTGTTCAAGGATGCCTACTGGTGCGCGCTGATCGCCTTTGCGCTCAACACCGGCGGCTATTCGGCCGAGATCCTGCGCGGCGCCATCCAGGCGGTGCCGAAGGGCGAGATCGAGGCGACGCGCGCCATCGGCATGTCGCTGGTCACGGCCTATTGGCGCATCATCCTGCCGCGCGCCTTTCGGCTGGCCATCCCGGCCTATGGCAACGAGATCATCTTCATGCTGAAGGGCACCGCGCTGGCCAGCACCGTCACGCTCTACGAGCTTACCGGCATCGCGCGCCTCGTCAACGCCCGCACCTATCAGCCGGTCGAGGCGTACCTGTCGGCCGGCGTGCTCTACATGGTCCTCACCTATATCTTCCTGCAGGCCTGGCAGGCGTTCGAGCGCCGCGCCAACCGCTACCTGGCGGTCCAGGGGTAGATCAGCAGGTTTCGAGGAAGCGGATGGCGGCGCCGCTCGGCTGGCCGATGAGTTGGCCGTCGCGGGCCACCACGGCGCCGCGCACCACGGTGGCGACCGGCCAGCCGGTTACCTTCATGCCGTCGAAGGGCGTCCAGCCGCAGCGGCTGGCGATCCAGCGGTTGCTGATGGTGCGCTTGGCGCGCAGATCCACGAT
The DNA here is from genome assembly GCF_026163695.1 of Shumkonia mesophila. Lineage (NCBI taxonomy): Bacteria > Pseudomonadati > Pseudomonadota > Alphaproteobacteria > Rhodospirillales > Shumkoniaceae > Shumkonia > Shumkonia mesophila. The sequence continues at coordinate 47,382 of NZ_JAOTID010000013.1, forward strand.
GGTGAAGTCGGCGTCATAGCCGGGCGCGGTGCGGCCCTTGCCGGCGATGCCGAAGATGCGGGCCGGGCCGGCGCTGGTGAGGTCGACCAGCCGTTCGAGCGAAAGCCTTCCGGCGTGCAGGTGGTCGAGCATGATCGGCACCAGGGTCTGCACCCCCGGCATCCCCGAGGGCGAGGCCGGATAGGGCTTGTCCTTCTCTTCCCGGGTATGCGGCGCGTGGTCCGAGCCCAGGCAATCGACCAGCCCGTCCTTCACCGCCGCCCACAGGGCGTCGCGGTGATGGGCCTCGCGGATCGGCGGGTTCTGCTGGGCCAGCGTGCCCAGCCGTTCGTAGGCCTCGGGCGCCGCCAGGGTCAGGTGCTGGGGGGTGACCTCGACGGTGATGGTGTCCTCGCGGGTGCGAAGCAGCGCCATCTCCTCGGCCGAGGTGACGTGCAGCACATGGACCCGGCGCCCGGACGCATGGGCCAGCCGGAGCAGCCGCTTGACCGCCCGCACTGCCGTCTCGACGTCGCGCCAATCGGGATGGACGGCCGGATCGGCCGCCGCCTCGGCGATGCCCTTGCGCTCGCGAAGCCGCGCCTCGTCCTCGGCGTGAACCGAGCAGCGGCGCGACCCCTGGGCCAGGATGCGCCCGAGGACGGCATCGTCGTCGACCAGCAGGTCGCCGGTCGAACTGCCCATGAAGATCTTGACCCCGGCGCAGCCCGCGAGACGCTCCATCTCGGCCAGTTCGTTGACGTTGGCGGCCGTCGCGCCGACGAAAAAGGCGGCGTCGCACCACAGCCGCCCGCGGGCGTTGCGCCACTTTTCGGTGAAGGTTTCGGTGTCGGCAATCAGCGGCTTGGTGTTCGGCATGTCGAAGACGCCGGTGACGCCGCCCAGCGCCGCCGCCGCGCTGCCGGTTTCCAGGTTCTCCTTGTGCTCCAGGCCCGGCTCGCGGAAATGCACCTGGGTGTCGATGATGCCGGGCAGGACGTGCAGGCCCCGCGCGTCGAAGTAGTCGGCGCCGGCGGAGCGGCCGAGATCGCCCAGCGCGGCGGTGCGCCCATTCCGCACGCCGACGTCTGTAATCGTCGTCCCCGACGGCGTGACGCAGGTTCCGCCCTGGATGATGAGATCGAATTTTTCGGCCATGCGCGGCTCCCCTGACCCGGCGTTGCGCGGGGCGTTCCCCTCTCGCCGCCAGAAATAGCGCCTTCGGCCGAACGAGTCACAGGGAAAATCGGCGGCATTGAAATCGGCCCCGCCAATTCACTTCTTCAAAAGAGAGCCGAACGCTGGAGCGAGGCACCGATGGCCAAGTTCAAGATCGAGAAGACCGACGCCGAATGGCAACAGGCCCTGACCCCGGAACAGTACGGCGTCCTGCGCCGCCATGGCACCGAACCGCCGGGGGCCAGCCCGCTCGACAGGCAATACGGCGCCGGCACCTTCCGGTGCGCCGGCTGCGGCACGCCGCTGTTCGCTTCCGAGCACAAGTACGACAGCGGCTCCGGCTGGCCGAGCTTCTTCCAGCCGCTGGCCGACGCCATCGGCACCTCGACCGACTTCAAGCTCCTCTACCCCCGCACCGAGGTCCACTGCGCCCAGTGCGGCGGCCACCTGGGTCACGTCTTCAAGGATGGGCCGGCGCCCACCGGCCTGCGCTATTGCATCAACGGGGCGGCGCTGACCTTCGAGGACAAATAAACCGGGGCCGACGGCCCTTTACCCGACCGTCGAGCCGACCCTATCATGAACCCCGGGGAGACGGGTGGGAACGGGAGGATCGGATGAAGGTTCTCGACATCCACGGCGTCAAGGTGCCGGCGCTCGGTTTCGGCACCTGGCGGCTCAAGGGGCGCACCTGCCGCGACATGGTGCGCCAGGCCATCGAGATCGGCTATCGGCACATCGACACCGCCTCGATCTATGATAACGAAGAGGACGTAGGCAAGGGCATCGCCGATTCCGGCGTGCCGCGCGACGACATCTTCCTGGTCACCAAGGTCTGGCGCGACCAATTGGCCGCCGACTCGGTCAGCCGCGCCGCCGCCGAAAGCCGCGAGCGGCTCGGCACCGACTACATCGACCTTTTCCTGATCCACTGGCCGAACCGCGCCGTGCCGCTGGCCGAGACGCTGCGCGGCCTGCGCCACCTGATGGAGGACGGCCGGGTCCGCCACATCGGGGTCAGCAACTTCCCGGTCGCCCTGTTGCGCGAGGCGACGGAGGTTCTGGCCGCGCCGATCCTCGCCAACCAGGTGGAATACCACCCCTACCTGTCGCAGAAGCGGCTTGTCGCCTATTGCCGCCAGGCGCCGATCATGCTCACCGCCTACTGCCCGCTGGCCGAGGGCAAGGCCGTCCGCGACCCGGTGATCAAGAAGATCGCCGCCAAGCACGGCCGCTCGCCCGCCCAGGTGGCGTTGCGCTGGCTGCTGGAGCAGGACCCCGTCGCCGCCATCCCGATGACCGCCAACCCCGACCACTGCCGGGCCAACTTCGAGGTCTTCGACTTCGATCTCGATGTCGAAGATCGCGCCGCCATCGCCTCCCTCGCCTGCAACCGCCGCCTCATCGACATGGGCACGGGCTACGCCTGGGACTAGTAATTTCGGGGACACCATACTTTAATTTCGGGGACGCCATACTTAATTCACGCGTATCGACTGCAGCAGCAACAAAATGCTTCGTGAATTAAGTATGGTGTCCCCGAAATAAGTTAGTTCAGGGTCTCGATCAGCCGGTGCAACAGGGTCGCCCGCGTCGCCAGCGAGGATACCTGGATCTGCTCGTCCATGGTGTGGGCGCCCCGGCCAACCACGCCGAGCCCGTCCAGCGACGGGCAGAAGGGGCTGGAGAAGTTGGCGTCGCTGGCGCCGCCGGTCGTCAGCGCCACCAGTTCCAGCCCCTGCTCGCGGGCCAGCCGGCGGGCCGTTTCCAGCAGGGCTTGGCCGCCCGGCGTCTTCTCGAAGGGCGGCCGCTCGGGACCGCCGGTGATCTCGACGACGCAGTCGGGATCGAACGGCTTCAAGTCCAAAACCTTGGGGATCATCTCGTCCGCCAGCGCCCGGCTGGGCACCCGCATGTCGACCTCGGCGGTGGCGAACTCGGCGATGACGTTGGGCCGCGTACCGCCGGCGATGACGCCGACGTTGACCGTCACCTCGCGGCTGTAGTCGGTCATCTCCTCGATCAGCAGGATCTGGCGGGCCAGTTCCTTGATGGCGCTGCGCCCGTCGGCGTGGCGCGAGCCGGCGTGCGACGGCCGGCCGGTAACCTTGACCCGGAAGCGCGCCGTCCCCTTGCGGGAATCGACCACCTGGTCGCCTTCGCGGGTGGGTTCGAGGACCAGCACGTACTTCGACTTCTTGGCTTCTTCCATGATGTAGTCGCGCGACACCCGGCTGCTCATCTCCTCGTCGGAATTGAACAGGTAGGTGACGGGCAGCGGCGAGGCGAGCTTGCGGCGGACGAAATTGCGCAGCACGTGAAAGCCGATGAACCCGCCGCCCTTCATGTCGAAGATGCCGGGGCCGTAGGCGGTGTCGCCGCTCACGCGAAACGGCAGCCGCTCCAGCGTGCCGATGGGATGCACGGTGTCGAGATGGCCGAGAACCAGGATGCCCGGACCGTCGCCGCCCCACGGCATGCGCACCTTCAGGCAGTCGCCGAAGCCGTTCTTGCCGGCGATCCGCCGGGTGGCGGCGCCAAGCCCGGCGAAATCCGCCTCGACCTTGGCGATTAGGCGGTTGACCGCCTCGGGGTTGTCGGTGGGGGTCTCGATCTCGACCCACTCGCGCAGGCCCGCCAGCATTTCGCCGCTATCGTATCCGGACACGTTGGTCATCGCCGTTCTTCTCCTCAGCTTTTCTCGATCTTGCCTGGATGGCGCGGCCCTAGTGCTGCAGGGCCTGCACCAGATAGGCGGTGATGGTTTCCTCGCCCAGCGCCTTGCACGCCGCCAGCCGGTGGACGCCGTGCACCAGCACGTAGCGCTGGCCGTCGTGGCGGACGCGGACCGGCGTCATCTTGCCCTCCTCCAGGAAGGCATCGGCCACCGTCTGCACCTTCGCCTCATCGAGCTCGTGCGCCAATCGGGTCGGAACGTAAATCTCTTCGACCGGAACCTGAATGGGTTTCATTGATGTCTCCGACGCCTCTCCCGGTTTGCCGCGATCTTGCCCCCGATCGGCCCGCCCGATCAACCGTCCGTCGCGTCCCTTCCCCTTTCAGGGATGGAATCGGTGTGCGGGGGCGAAGCGCTTGGCGAAATAGCGCTTGAGCGGCGGATTGCCGGCGGCAAAATAGGGCGTGCCGTCGACTTGGTGATGATAGAGGAATCCCCCCGATTCGAGCCTGGCGATTTCCTGTTGCACCGCCTCGTCGTCAACGCCGGTGACAAGCGCGATGTCGGGGGCGGCAAGGTCGGTCAGGGTGACGGCGGCAAAGATGGCGACCGCCAACGGCCCGCCGAAATAACCCAGCGCGCCGGCCAGTTCCTCGGCGGCGGATTCCGCGAGCAGGATGATCGTCTCCTCGCGCCCCGTGATGGCGCCGACGCACGGCAACAAAACGGCCTCGCCCTCGCCCAAGCCGGCTCGCGCCCGCGCAATTTCCTCAACCGTCAGGCGCATCGCCTCCTCGCTTCGGCCGCGCCCCGATTCAGGCGGCAGCCAGGGTTTCCAGCACGTCGCCGGCGGGCGGCCGCCCCAGGATGTGCCGGCGGTGCCACAGGGCAAAGAACAGCAGTGTCCAGGCCGCCTTGGCGTGCCTGGGCTTGTCGGACTGGAACAGGGCCTCGACGGCCTCCATCCGGCAGGCCTCGGCGACGCCGTCCTGGGTGGCGACTAGGCGGCCCAGGGATCGGCCGCGCCGGCGCATCCATTCGCCCACCGGCACCGTGAAGCCGCGCTTGCGGGTGAAGGGGCGCGACGCCGGCAGGCCGGTCTCCAGCCACCGGCGCAGCAGCCACTTGCCCTGGCCGCGCCGGATCTTGAGCACGTCGGGCAGCAGGAAGGCGAAGCGGGCCACCGCAGGGTCGAGAAAGGGCACCCGGCCCTCCACCCCGTTGGCCATCAGGCAGCGGTCGAGTTTGGTCAAAAGATCATGGGGCAGCCAGTCGGCGCAGTCGACCGCCTGCACGGTTTGCAGCCGGGTCCAGCCGGCGCCGGCGGCGGCGCGCTCGGCGGCGGCGATGCCGGCCCGCCAGGGCCGTCGGCGGCCCTCCTCGCGCAGCACGCCAAGGCCGTCCAGCATGCCGGTGCGCCGCATTTCGCGGGCGAACGGCCAGGTGCGGTCGGCGGTGCGATAGCGGCCATAGCCGGCGAACAGCTCGTCGCCGCCCTCGCCGCTGAGCACCACCTTGAGGCCGTCGGCGCGGGCCGCCTGGGCCAGCTTGTAAGTGGGCAGGACGGCGTAGTCGGCGGCGGGATCGTCCATCGCCGCAGCGATCTCGGGCAGCAACCGCCAGAAGTCGGCCTCAGTGAATTCGACATCGACGGGATCGGCGCCGACGGCCAGCGCCACCTCGCGGGCGTGCCGGCGCTCGTCGTGCACCGCGGTGCCGGGGAACCCGGCGGTGAAGGTGCGCACCGGCCGTTCGTTCAGGCGCACCATCATGGCCAGCAGCACCGAGGAATCGATGCCGCCGGAAAAGAACATTCCATAGGGCACGTCGGCGCGCTGATGCACCCCCACGCTGTCGGTGAGCACGCCATCGAGTTCATTCAGCGCGTCGGTGACGCTCGCCCGGCGGGGCCGTTCCCGCGGCAGGGCGTCGAGCCGGCGGCGTTCGACCACACGGCCGGCCTCGACGACAAGGGTCTCGCCCGGCAACACCCGCTGAACGCCCTCGAACACGGTGGCCCGCCCGGTGGTGAACTGAAGCTGCAACAGCTCGTCGCGCTGGGCGGGACACAGCGACGGCTTGGCCCACCCCGCCTCGATCAGGGCCTGCGGCTCCGAGGCGAAGGCGAAGCCGGCGGCGGCCTCGACGTAATAGAGCGGCTTGATGCCGAAAGGATCGCGCGCCAGGACCAGCCGCCGGGCGTCGGGATCGTGGATGGCGATGGCGTACATGCCCCGCAGGTGCGAGGCGAAAGAAACGCCGTGGCGCAGATAGAGGTGCAGCGGCGGCTCGCAGTCGGAGCGGGTGGCGAAGGCAACGTCGGCCATCGCGGCGCGCAGTTCGACGAAATTGTAGATCTCGGCGTTGGCGATCAGGGCGGCGCGGCCGCCGGCCGGGGTCGTCGCGAAAAGCGGCTGGTCGCCGGTCTGAAGGTCGATGATGGCGAGGCGCGTCTGCACCAGGGCGACGTCGCCCGCCAGATGCCGGCCCCGGCCATCGGGACCGCGATGCGCCAGGCAGCCGGTCATGCGCTCCAGGGCCACCGCGTCCGGCGGCCGGCCATCGGCGGTCATGATGCCGGCAATGCCGCACATCAGGTGGGGGATCCGGCCAGCAGGCTTTCGAAGAAGGCGATGTACTTGGCGACGACGACCCGCTCGCTGTAGTCGGCCTCGAAGGCGGCGCGCCCCTGCTGGCCAAGCCGGGTGCGCAATTCGTCGTCCTCGAACAGCGCGCGCACGGCGCTGGCCAGCGCCTCGGCGTCGTCGACCGGCACCAGGATGCCGTTTTCCATCTGCTCGATCAGCATGCCCGGGCCGACGGCATCGGCGGCGACCACCGGCTTGCCACGCGCCCAGGCCTCCAGCACCACGTTGCCCAGGGGCTCGTGGCGCGACGGGCAGACGAAAACGTCGCAGGCCGCCAGCAGGGCCGGCACGTCGTCGCGCCAGCCCAGGAAGCGGACCCGCGGCTTGACCCCCAGCCGCTGGGCCAGGACTTCCAGGCTTTCGCGCAGCGGGCCGTCGCCGGCGATCCACAGATAGGCGTCGGGCAGCCGGACCAGCGACTGGAGCAGGACGTCGAACGCCTTGTTGGGGTGGAGCCGGCCGAGGGCGAGAATCAGCTTGCCGCGGTCCGGCGTGTAATAGTCGGTGCGCCGCACCGGCGCCGCCGCCGTGTCGTCGGCGAAGTTGGGCAGGTAGTGCGCCTTTTCGGCCGGCCATCCCTCGTTGACCAGGTAGTCGCGGATGTCCTCGGTGTTGGCGATCAGGTGATCGCACCCCTGATAGTACTTGAGGTCGTAGTAGCCGCCGAGCCGGCTGACGTGGATGAACTTGCCGCGCGGGCACATCTGGGTGGCCCGGTTCATCCAGGTCATGACGATGTGCGGCTTGAAACCGCGGATCTCGCGGCGCATGACCAGCGGCGAGCCGAAATCCAGGCGCCCGCCGAAGGCGACTTCGACCGGCTCGATGCCCGCCGCGCGCAGTTTCGCCACCCGCTCGGCATCGCGGCGGATCACCACCAGCTGCTGGATGCCGGCGCGTTGAAGGGCCGGGACGAGACGCATGAAAAAAGACTCGGCTCCACCGTGGGGGGCTCCGGCCATGGCCTGAAGAACACGCATTGGGGCATCCACCTCTCGAAGTCCGCGGCGGCTGTTATACGTCCCGGGCGGGGCCTTGGAAAGGCCCCAAACCCTTGCCAAGGCACCATCGATGCGCCAATTTTTGGGACACGGGCGACAAGCATCATGTTATACCCAGGAAAACAAGGATGCGCATGGCAAACCCCTCGTTTGCACGGCTTGAAAATCGCGGGCTGCTGGCGGTACGGGGCGAGGATGCCCGAACCTTCCTGCAGGGCCTGATTTCCAACGACATCCGGCGGGTGACCGATGATCGAGCCATCCACGCGGCTTTCCTGACCGCCCAGGGAAAGTTCCTGCACGAGTTCTTCGTCGTGCCGCTGGGCGAAACGCTGATGCTGGACTGCGAAGCCGGGCGCGCCGCCGACCTGGCCCGCCGGCTTTCCCTCTATCGCCTGCGCTCCAAGGTCACCGTCGAGCAGCGGACGGCGGACTATCTCGTCGCCGCGGTGTTCGGAGAGGAGGCCGGCCAGGCCTTTCAATTGAACGGCGAGGCGGGCGACGCCGCCGCCTTCGCCGGCGGCGTCGTCTATCGCGACCCGCGCCTGGCGGCGGCCGGTGTGCGCGCCATCCTGCCCCGCGAGGGCGGCGAGGAAGCGCTTGGCCGCATGGGCTTCGCCGAGGCGCCGTTCGCCGCCTACGACGCCCACCGCCTGGCCCTCGGCCTGCCCGACGGCAGCCGCGACCTGGTGGTGGAGAAGACCATCCTGCTCGAGGCCGGATTCGACGAGTTCAACGGCGTCGATTGGCAGAAGGGCTGCTTCCTGGGGCAGGAACTGACGGCGCGCACCAAATACCGCGGCCTGATCAAGCGCCGCCTGTTGCCGGTCCGCTTCGACGGCCCGGCGCCGGCGGCGGGAACGCCCATCCTGCTGGACGGCCGCGACGTCGGCGAGATGCGCTCCTCGGCGCCCGGCATCGGGCTCGCCCTGCTGCGCCTCGAATCGCTGGAAGCGGCGGCAGGCGCCGGCACCGCCCTGATGGCGGGCGACATTCGGCTCGTCCCCGAAAAGCCGTCGTGGGCCAGGATATGAGCCCATCCGGAGCGCCCGTTCCATGAACCCCGATGACCTCCGCGACGCCGCCCGCAGGCTGGCGCCGATCGCCGTCCTTTACGACATCCGCCTTAAGGAATGCGGCGCCACGGCGCGCGGCGTCTTCTGGCGCAACGCGACGGGACAACAATTGCGCTTCGAGGTACTGATCGGCATCGTCGATCCCGCCGACGACGCGGGCGGCCTTACGCTCACCGACCTGGGCTGCGGCTACGGCGCCTTTTTCGATTTCGTCGCGCCGTTCCCTTTCATGCGAGACAGCACCTATTTCGGCTATGACATTTCCGAGGGCATGGTGCGCGAGGCCGCTCGGCGCATCCGCGATCCCCGGGCCCATTTCGCCCAGTGCCTGATGGCGACGCGCGAGGCCGACTACTCCTTCGTGTCGGGCACCTACAACATGAAGCTCGACGAAAGCGACCGCGACTGGATCGCCTATGTCGAAGGCAGCCTCAGGGACCTGTGGTCGAAGACCCGCAAGGGCCTCGCCTTCAACATGCTGTGCGCCGCCACCAAGAGCCGCAGGGAGAAGGACCTCTATTACGCCGACTGGCGGGTGTTCCACGATTTCTGCGTGAAGGAACTGTCGCCCCGCGTCACCGTGCTGCGCGACTATCATCTGGCCGAGTGGACGATCCACGTGCGCCGGTAGGCCGGCTCACACCGTCGGCGGCCACTTGCCTTCCACGGCAATGGCCTCACCCTCGCCCGGCCAGGGCGGCATGGTGATGCCGACGGCGGCCAAGGGCTTGTCCCCCAAGGCGCGGAACTGGAAATGGGTTCCCAGCGGGATGGTCAGGCACACGCCCGGCTCGACGGCGACGATCTCCTCGCGGGTTCCCTGCCGGCGCCACATCTCGCCCAAGCCGCCGACGAAGAACCAGATTTCCTCGACGGTGCGGTGCGTCACCGCCCGCGACGTTTTTCCCGGGGCGAGTTGGAAATGGGCGGCGCCGCCCCCGGCGAGGCCGAGCAGGATGCGCACGTCGGAGCCGTCCGGGGCAACCACGTCAGGATCGACGGCGAGCCGCTTGGTGGCGAAATCGGTCATGGCGCCACCCGTCCCCGCTCGTACCACGCCTGCGTGCGGGTGACGATGCCGACCACCGAGAGCATCACCGGCACCTCGATCAGGACGCCGACCACGGTGGCCAAGGCGGCGCCGGACTGGAAGCCGAACAGGCTGATGGCGGTGGCCACCGCCAGTTCGAAGAAGTTGCTGGCGCCGATCAGCGCCGACGGCCCCGCCACGCAGTGGGCGGCGCCGACCTTGCGGTTCAGCAGATAGGCCAGCCCGGCGTTGAAATAGACCTGGATCAGAATCGGCACCGCCAGCAGCGCGATGATCAGGGGCTGGGCGATGATCTGCTCGCCCTGGAAGCCGAACAGCAGCACGAGAGTCACCAGCAGCGCCCCCAGCGACACCGGGTGCAGGCGCGCCAGCACGGCCTGGAGCGCGCCGTCGTCGCCGTTCCTGACCAAGCCGCGCCGCCACAACTGGGCAAGGATCACCGGAATGACGATGTAAAGCACGACCGAGAGGAAGAGCGTTTCCCACGGCACGGCGATGGAGGAAAGCCCGAGCAGCAGGCCGACGATCGGCGCGAAGGCGAAGATCATGATGGTGTCGTTCAGCGCCACCTGGGAAAGCGTGAAGTGGGGCTCGCCGTCGCACAGGTGGCTCCATACGAAGACCATGGCGGTACAGGGGGCGGCAGCCAGGATGATCAGCCCGGCGATGTAGGAATCGATCTGCTCGGCCGGCAGGTACGGCGCGAACAGATAGCGGATGAACAGCCAGCCCAGCGCCGCCATCGAGAACGGCTTGACCGCCCAGTTGATGAACAGCGTGACGCCGATGCCCCGCCAGTGTTGGCGGACCTGGCCGATGGCGCCGAAATCGACCTTGAGCAGCATGGGAATGACCATCAGCCAGATCAGCACGGCGACCGGGATATTGACCTTGGCCACCTCCATGCGGCCGAACGCCTGGAAGACATCGGGCACGACCTGGCCCAGCGCGATGCCGCCGACGATGCAGAGCGCCACCCACAGCGTCAGGTAGCGCTCGAAAATCCCCATCGGGGCCTTGGCCGCGCGACGGCCGGTCGCTTCGCATTGGATCGACATGTTTTTCGTGGTCCTTCGTTCAGGCGGGATCGGCGGCCGAGGCGGCTTCGTCGCCCATGCGGCCGATGTCCTTGACGCGGCTGTGCAGCGATTGCCTGTCCAGCGAGGCGACCGGAAGGCTGGCGAACACCGCGATGCGGTTCTGCAGCATGCGGAACACCTTGAGGAAGAAGGCCCGCCGCTCGGCGTCCGTTCCCTCGAAGGTGGCCGGGTCTTCGACCCCCCAATGGGCCGTCATCGGCTGGCCGGGCCACACCGGGCAAACCTCGCCGGCCGCGTTGTCGCAGACGGTGAAGACGAAATCCATCACCGGCGCGCCCGGCTCGGCGAACTCGTCCCAGGCCTTGGAGCGCGCCCCCCCGGTGGGCAGCCCGGCGATGCGCAAGGTGTCGAGCGCCAGGGGATGCACGCGGCCGGACGGATGGCTGCCGGCGCTGTAGGCCCGGAACTTGCCTTTGCCCAGGCTGTTCATGATCGCCTCGGCCATGATGCTGCGCGCCGAATTGCCGGTGCACAGGAACAGAACGTTGAAGACTTTCTCGGTCATGGAGGGTCCCTTCAACCGGTGGGGGTCGCTTCCTTGTAGCGCCCGAGTGTTGCAAGCCCGTGACGGTCGAGGCCGGCCAGCACCGCCGGCCCCTCGTCGCACAACCGCTCCGCCGGGATGGCGGCGAGGCTGTCGAGGGCGCGGCGGTCCGCCAGAACGGCGGGATCTTCGGCCAGCGCGGCGCCGACGACGGCCAGGACGGCCGGCGCATACGGGTTCACCTCGCGGTCGGCAAGCCGGTAATAGGCCCATCGGCCCCGCTTGTCCGACAGGATCATCCCCGCCGACTTGAGGACCGAAAGATGCTTGGACACGGTCGCCGGAGCCAGGTCGAGGGCCATGGTGATGCGGCACACGCAGAGCGGCCCGGATTCCAGCATCTTGAGAATGCGGACCCGGTTGCGGTCGGCGATGGCCTTGGCGACGAATTCGAACTGCTCGATCATCGGCGATGTACCTGATAATTCGTTATATAGCGAAATATCAGGTACAAGACATCCCGTCAACGACGTTCTGGCAAGGCATCGGCCGGGGCGCATCCGCAGATCTCGGGATGGTCCTGGCAGCAGTCCTTTTGCAGGAAGTCCAGGAAGCGGCGCATGGCGCCGTAATCGACGGCATAGAGCATCTGGCGCTGGTGGCGGCGGACCGTGACGAGGCCGGTGCGCTCCAGTTCCTTCAGGTGGAACGACAGCGTCGAGGCCGGGGCGCCGACCCGCTCCGCGATGTCGCCGGCGGCCATGCCGGCCTCGCCCCGGCGGACCAGCAGGCGGAACACCGCCAGGCGGGTTTCCTGGGCGAGCGCAGCCAGGCAACTGAGGGCTTGCTTTGTTTCCATATTTCTAGAATAATCGAATTATACGAGTTTGACCAGTGGAGATCATGCCATGACCACCCCCGACATCAAAACCCTTGTCCGTGAACGTTATGCCGATGCCGCGACCCGCGCCTCCGGCTGCTGCGGCCCGTCGTCCTGCGGCTGCGGCTCCGGACCGGGCACCGGCGTCGACATGATCGGCAACGCCTACAGCCAGGTCGAGGGCTACGTCGCCGAGGCCGACCTCGGGCTCGGCTGCGGCCTGCCGACCCGCCACGCCGCCATCCGGGCCGGCGAAACGGTGCTCGACCTCGGCTCTGGCGCCGGCATCGACTGCTTCGTCGCCCGCCGCGAAACGGGCGATTCGGGCCGGGTGATCGGCGTCGACATGACGCCGGAAATGATCGCCAGGGCGCGCCAGAACGCCGCCAAGCTTGGCTACGGCAACGTCGAGTTCCGGCTGGGCGAGATCGAGAACCTGCCGGTCGAGGCCGGGGCCGTCGACATCGTGATCAGCAACTGCGTGCTCAACCTGGTGCCCGACAAGGCCGCCGCCTTCGCCGAAATGTTCCGCGTGCTGAAGGCGGGCGGCCGGTTCTGCGTGTCCGACATCGTCTCCAGCGTGGCCCTTCCCGCCCCCATCCGCGAGGCGGCGGCCCTGCACGTCGGTTGCGTGGCCGGCGCCATCGTCGAGGCCGAGTACCTGGCCCTGCTCGGCCAGGCCGGTTTCACCGACGTCCGCGTGGTCGAGGCCAAGCCGATCCCGCTGCCGGACGACCTGCTGGGCCGTTACCTCGACGCACGGGGGCTGGAGGCGTTCCGGGCATCCGGCACCGAGTTGCGCAGCGTCACCGTGCTCGGCACCAAGGCGGCATCCGCGGCCTGAAGCCGGCACATCGCCCTATTCGGCGGCGGCGCAGCAGGAGCCGCCGCCGAGCAGTTCCGCCCCCCTGGCGACGACCCGCCCGACCGCCTCGTCGGTTACCGGGCTGTGGCCCTTTTTGAGGCCGAGGTCGGCCAGTTGGAGATGCCTGAACCCCGAGAACCCCGCCTGTTCGAGGGTCTTGCGGGCGCAATCGATGGGGCAGCCGTCGATGGCCAGAACGGCCGAGGCGGCTTCGGTGCTCTTGACGATGCCCGGAACCCGCCCGCCGATGCCGGCCAGGCAGTACATGTTGCCGACGCCGCCGCGCGTGAGGTGGCGCGCCGCCTGGTCGGAGATGGCGCCGACGTCGGCCGCGCCGGAGCAGGCAAAAATGAGCTTCGGCGCGCTGTTGCACGCGCAACTGTCTTGCTTTTCCATGGTCGTTTCTCCCGTCTTCATCCCTTCAAAAGGGTCTTGATCTCATCCACCGAGGCCACCTTGCCGACCACCTTGACCACACCGTCCACGGCCAGGGCGGGCGTCATGGCGACGCCGAAGTCGGCGTAGCGGTTCATGTCGGTGATCTTCTCCATCTGATAGTCGAGGCCCAAGTCCTTGGCCGCCGCCTCGGCATGCTGGGCCAGGGCGTGGCATTTGGCGCAACCGCCACCGAGAATCTGGATTTTCATGGTGTTCCTCCTTTGGTTTCAGGATCAGCCGAAAAAGGTTCCGAAGAGCATGCCGCTCACCGTGGCCATCACCACGACGAGGACGACGAAAGCGAGGGTCTTCCTGGTCCCGAGGACGGTGCGGATGACCAGCATGCTGGGCAGGCTCAGCGCCGGCCCGGCCAGCAGCAGGGCCAAAGCCGGGCCCTTGCCCATGCCGGCGCCGATCAAACCCTGCAGGATCGGCACCTCGGTCAGCGTCGCGAAGTACATGAAGGCGCCGACCACCGAGGCGAACAGGTTGGCGGCGAGCGAATTGCCGCCCACCAGACCGGAAACCCACTCCGAGGGAATCAGGCCTTCGTGGCCCGGCCGCCCAAGCAGGGCTCCGGCGACCAGGACGCCGATAAAGAGGAGCGGCAGGATCTGTTTGGCGAAGTCCCACGACACGCCGAACCAGGTTCCGATCTCGCCTTTGTCCCGGCTCGTGAAGTAGGAGAAGGCGACGACGCCGGTGGAAAACGGGATCAGCGGCATGTCGGGCGCCAGGGTGGCGGCCAGCGCCACCGCCGCGGCGACGATCGCCACCTTCTTGACGGCGAAGCCGAACCACAGGACGAGGGTGCCGCCGAGGGCGAGGCCGAAGGCTGCCGTCACCAGCCACTTGACCTGCCATATGACCGCCCACACGCCCGTTGCCTCGGCCGGCTCGCCCCAGGTGGCGAAGACCAGGATGCCGACCATCGAGGCGAAGAAGAGGGCGTTCTGCCACAGGGGCCGCGTCGCCTCGGCTTCCGGCATGACCATGGCGACCGACGCCTTCTCCCGCTCCTCCTTGAGGAACAGCAGATGCATGACAAGGCCGATGACGATGGAAAAGAGGATCGCCCCCACGGCGCGCGCGATGCCCAGTTCCAGCCCGAGGACGCGCGCCGTCAGCACGATGGCCAGCACGTTGATGGCAGGCCCCGAATAGAGGAAGGCGGTGGCCGGCCCCAGACCGGCGCCCATGCGGTAGATGCCGGCAAACAGTGGCAGCACGGTGCACGAACAGACCGCCAGCAGCGTGCCCGACACCGAGGCGACGCCATAGGCCAGAACCTTGTTGGCCTTGGCGCCCAGGTACTTCATGACCGAAGCCTGGCTCAAGAAGACGCCGATGGCCCCGGCGATGAAGAAGGCCGGGATCAGGCACAAGAGCACGTGTTCCTGGGCGTACCAATTGGCGAGGTGGAAGGCTTCGAGGATGGCCCCCTGCACGCGGTCGGTCTCGATCGGCAGGAAGAAGATGGAAAGGAAGCCGACGATGCCGACGGCCAGGGCCTTCCACTCGTTTTTCCAGGTCATGACGGGGGTCCGTTCTTGATGTTCTTCTTGGTCATCCGGCCCGGCAGGATCAGGCCAGCATGGCGACCTGTTCCTTCACGCGGGCATCGATGACGGCTTCGACGCAACCCATGAAGCTCAGCACGCAGGGAACGCGCAGGCGGTAGAACACCTGCATCCCGCGCTTGTCAT
This sequence comes from Shumkonia mesophila, assembly GCF_026163695.1. NCBI lineage: Bacteria > Pseudomonadati > Pseudomonadota > Alphaproteobacteria > Rhodospirillales > Shumkoniaceae > Shumkonia > Shumkonia mesophila. The sequence continues at coordinate 62,466 of NZ_JAOTID010000013.1, forward strand.
CCTCGACGATTCCAGCCTGTTTGAGGACCGAGAGGTGCCGGGACACGGTCGAGAAATCGGCGCCGATCTTCTCGACCAGCTGGCAGACGCAGCGCTCGCCTTCTCCCAGTTCCTCGACAATGAACAGCCGGCTGGGGTGGCCCAGCGCCTTCAGCACCTTGGCCTTCTCCTCGAGGAAAAACCGCGCCCGCTCGTCCATGACACCACTCTTATGCTATTTGGCTAAAGTGCAAAATAGCCATTAGGTGGCGCACTGTCAAATGAAAAGACCCGGCGGGTGGCCCCGACCGGGTCTTTTCGTTCAGGTCAGTCGGTCGCGTCGATCAGGCGTTGGTCTCGCCCTCGACGCCCAGCGCCGCCTGGGCCGCCGCCAAGCGGGCGATCGGCACCCGGTAGGGCGAACAGGACACGTAGTTGAGCCCGACGCGCTGGCAGAAGTGGATGGAGGCCGGATCGCCGCCGTGCTCGCCGCAGATACCCATCTTCAGGTCGCTGCGGGTCGAACGGCCCTTCTTGACGGCGATGCGCACCAGATCGCCGACGCCCTCCTGGTCCAGGCTGACGAAAGGATCGATGTCGATCAGCCCCTTCTCCACATAGACCTTAAGGAAGCTTCCGGCATCGTCGCGCGACAGGCCATAGCCCATCTGGGTCAAATCGTTGGTGCCGAAGCTGAAGAACTCGGCCCCTTGGGCGATCTTGTCGGCGACCAGGGCGGCGCGCGGCACCTCGATCATGGTGCCGACCATGTACTTCACTTCGACGCCCTTTTCGGCAAACACGGCCTTGGCCGTCCTGTCGATCACCTCCTTCAGAACGTCGAACTCGGCCTTCAACCCAACCAGCGGGATCATCACCTCGGGCAACACCTCGATGCCCTCATGGGTCACGTCGCAGGCCGCCTCGAAGATGGCGCGCGCCTGCATCTCGCTGATTTCCGGATAGGTTATGCCCAGCCGGCAGCCACGATGACCAAGCATCGGGTTCGTCTCGTGCAAGGAAGCCGCGCGGGATTTGACCGCATTGAAATCCATGCCGGCGGCCTTGGCGACCTCTCGGAAGTCGGCATCGGTAGTCGGCAGGAATTCGTGCAGCGGCGGGTCGAGCAACCGGATGGTCACCGGCAGGCGGTCCATGATGCGGAAGATTTCGGCGAAGTCGTCGCGCTGATAAGGCAGCAGCTTGGCCAGCGCGACGCGGCGCTGTTCCTCGGTGTCGGCGACGATCATCTCGCGGACGTGGATGATCCGCTGCGGATCGAAAAACATGTGCTCGGTCCGGCACAGGCCGATGCCCTCCGCTCCGAACTTGCGGGCCGTCGTGGCGTCCAGTGGGGTTTCGGCGTTGGCCCGGACCTTCATGGTCCGGATGACGTCAACCCATTCCATCAGCTTGGCGAAATCCCCCGAAAGCTCGGGGTGGGTGGTCGGAACGGCGCCAAGGAAGACCTCGCCGGTCGAGCCGTCCAAGGTCAGGACATCGCCTTCATGGATGGTATGGCCGGAGACCTTGATGGTCTTCGCCGCATAGTCGATCTTCAGATCGCCGGCACCGGACACGCACGGCGTTCCCATGCCGCGGGCGACCACGGCGGCGTGACTGGTCATGCCGCCTCGGGCGGTCAGGATTCCTTCGGAAACATGCATGCCGCCGATGTCGTCGGGGCTGGTCTCGATCCGGCACAACATGACCTTCTCGCCCCGGCCGACCCAGGCTTCCGCATCGGCCGCGCTGAATACCACCTTGCCCGATGCCGCCCCCGGCGAGGCCGCCAGTCCCTTGCTCAGCAATTTCTTCGGCACATTGGGATCGAGGGTCGGATGCAGAAGCTGGTCGAGCCCGGCCGGATCGACCCGGCGCACAGCTTCCTTGCCGTCGATCAGCCCTTCTTCCTTCATCTCGACGGCGATGCGCAGGGCCGCCTTGGAGGTGCGCTTGCCGGTGCGGGTCTGGAGCATCCACAGCTTGCCCTGCTGGATGGTGAACTCCATGTCCTGCATGTCTTTGTAATGCTTCTCAAGCTGCGCGCGGATGACGCACAGTTCCTTGTAAAGCGCGGGCATGACCTCTTCGAGAGCCGGAAGATCCGATCCCGCATGCTTCTTCTCGGCCAGGGACAACGGCTGCGGCGTGCGGATGCCGGCCACCACGTCCTCGCCCTGGGCGTTGACCAGATACTCGCCATAGTAGGCGTTCTCGCCGGTCGCCGGGTTGCGGGTGAAGCAGACCCCCGTGGCGCAATTCTCGCCCATGTTGCCGAATACCATGGCCTGGACGTTAACGGCGGTGCCCCAACTGTCCGGCAGGCTGTTCAGCTTGCGATAGGTGATGGCCCGCTCGTTCATCCAACTGCCGAACACGGCGCCGATGGCGCCCCACAGTTGCTCGTAGGGGTCCTGCGGGAACGGCTTGCCCTGCGTCTCCTCGACCTTCTTCTCGTAGCCCTTGACGACGACCTTCCAGTCCTCGGCGGTGAGGTCGGTATCGTGGCGGTAACCCTTGGCCTCCTTGCGCTCTTCGAGGATGGATTCGAAGTGGTGGTGGCCGATACCCAGCACCACGTTGCAGTACATCTGGATGAAGCGCCGGTAGCTGTCCAGCGCGAAACGCTCGTCGCCGGTGGCCTTGGCCAGGGCCGCCACCGTCTCGCGGTTGAGGCCCAGATTGAGCACGGTGTCCATCATGCCGGGCATCGAGGCCCTGGCACCCGAGCGGATCGAAAGCAGCAGCGGCATCTCGCGGCTGTTGAATTTGCAGCCCATGGTCTTCTCGATCCGGGCCAGCGCCGCCTCGACCTCGGGCTTGAGGTCGGCCGGATAGGTCTGCTTGTTCTGGTAATAGAAAGTGCAAACCTCGGTGGTGATGGTAAAGCCCGGAGGCACCGGAATCCCCAACCGGCTCATCTCGGCCAAGTTGGCGCCCTTACCTCCGAGGAGGTTCTTCATGCTTGCGTTGCCGTCGGCGGAACCGTCCCCAAAGCCGTAGACCCATTTAGGCATGTTTCTACCCTTCTATTGTTGAGAAGTCGGCCACCTCCGAAAGGGCCGACCGCACGGTCGACAAAAGGCGCAAACGGTTTTTCCTGAGGGCCGGCTCGTCGCAGTTGACGGTAACCTCATCGAAAAAGGCATCGACGGGTCCCCGCAGCCGGGCCAGGATGGACATTGCCTCATTGAAACGCTCGCGGCGGATCTCGTCGGCCACCAGGGGCATGATCTCGCCGATCTTCCCGCTCAATTCGATCTCTTCGCCCTGCTTCAGCAGCGCCTGGTCGGCCGCCGCCGCATAGCTGGCGTTGTCCTTCTTCTCCTCGATGCGCACGATGTTGGCCGCCCGCCGGAAGGCGGTCAGCAGGTCGGCGCCGTCTTCGGAGGCCAGGAACGCCGCCAGGGCGTCGACCCGGGCCAGCAGCCGCACGAAATCATCCTCGCCGCCGACCGCGAACACCGCCGAGATGAGGTCGTGTCGCACCCCCTTTTCGCGCAGATGCACCTTCAGGCGGTCGGCGAAAAATTCCAGAAGCTCCTTCACGTCGAGTGCGGCCGCCGGGGCGATGCCCTGGCCGGCATAAAGGCCGCGCGCCGCCTCGAAGATGCCGGTCAGCGGAAGGCGCAGGCCGTTTTCGACGATCAGGCGGATGACGCCCAGCGCCGCCCGGCGCAGGGCGAACGGGTCCTTCGATCCGGTCGGCTTCTCGCCGATGGCGAAGAACCCGACCAGGGTGTCGATCTTGTCGGCCAAAGCCACGGCGACGCTGAGCGGCTTCGACGGGCAGGCGTCGCCGGGCCCCTGCGGCGAATAGTGCTCGGCGACGGCATCCGCGACGGCCGGCGTCTCGCCATCGTGAAGCGCGTAATAGCGGCCCATGACGCCCTGCAACTCGGGGAACTCGCCGACCATCTCGGTGCCGAGATCGGCCTTGCAGAGCAGGGCGGCGCGCTCGGCCGCCGCCGCCTCGGCGCCCGGCACGTGGCGGGCGATGGCCTTGGCCAGTTCGCGCAGGCGCGAAACGCGCTCGCGGTCGCTGCCCAGCTTGGCGTGGAAGATGCGCTCGGCCAGCTTGTCGACCCGGCTTTCGAGGGTGCGCTTGCGATCCTGTTCCCAGAAGAACTTGGCGTCCGACAGGCGGGCCCGCAGCACCCGCTCGTTGCCCTTGACGATCTGGGCGCCGCCGTCGGCGGTCTCGTTGTTGGCGACGACGACGAAGCGCGGCGCCAGCTTGCCCGCCGCATCGAGCGTCGAGAAGTATTTCTGGTGGGCCCGCATCGAGGTGGCCAGCACCTCGGGCGGCAGGTCCATGAAGGCGGCGTCGATGCGCCCCATGCGCACCACCGGCCATTCGACCAGTCCGGCCACCTCGGCCAGCAGCCCCTCGTCGGCCTTGACCGTCAGCCCCTCGGCCTTGGTCAATTTCTCGGCCTCGGCCTTGATGACGGCCCGCCGCTCGGCCGCGTCCAGCATGACCTTGGCGGCGCGCAGCTTGGCCGCATAATCGGCAAAGTCCTTGACCGCGAACGGAGCGGGCGCCAGGAAGCGGTGCCCTCGCGTCGCGTCGCCGGCCGTCACCGGGCCGAAGGCCACCGGTACCGGCGCCCCGTCGAACAGGCAGAGGATGGAATGCAGGGGCCGCACCCAGCGCACCGCGTGATCGGCCCAGCGCATGGACTTCGGCCACGGTAAAGCGGCAGTGGCCGCCGCCAGCACGGCCGGCAACACCTTCAGGGTCGCCGCGCCCTTCTTCTCGACCACCGCGACATAGTAGTCGCCCTTCTTGGGATCGGAACGAATCTCGCAGGCGTCCAGGCTGTCGATGCCGGCCGCCTTGAGGAAGCCGGCGATGGCGCCCTCGGGCGAGCCGACGCGCGGTCCCTTGCGCTCTTCCCTGACGTCGGGCTGGGCGACAGGCAGGCCGTCGACCACCAGGGTCAGGCGGCGCGGCGTCACGAAGGCCTCGGCTTTCGCGAAGTCCAGGCCGACCGCCTTGAGCCCGTCGGTCACCAGGCGTTTCAGGTCGTCGGCGGCGCGCGCCTGCATGCGCGCCGGAATTTCCTCGGAGAACAGTTCGAGCAGCAGTTCGGCCATGATCAGGCTCCCGCCCCGGCTAGCCAGCCTTCGCAGCAGCCCTTGGCGAGCGCCCGTACACGGCCGATATAGGAGGCGCGCTCGGTCACGCTGATGACGCCGCGCGCGTCCAGAAGGTTGAACAGATGGCTCGCCTTGATGCACTGGTCATAGGCGGGCAGCGACAGCTTCTTGTCCAGCAGGGCCGTGCACTCGGCCTCGGCGTCCTTGAAGTGCTGGAGCAGCATCCTGGTGTTGGCGTGCTCGAAGTTGTGGGCCGAATACTCGCGCTCGGCCCTTAAGAAAACGTCGCCGTAGGTCACGCCGGCGCCGTTCCAGTCGAGGTCGTAGACGTTCTCGACTTCCTGGATGAACATGGCCAGCCGCTCGACTCCGTAGGTGATCTCGGCGGTGACGGGGGCGCATTCGAAGCCGCCCACCTGCTGGAAATAGGTGAACTGCGTCACCTCCATGCCGTCGCACCACACTTCCCAGCCGAGGCCCCAGGCGCCCAGCGTCGGGCTTTCCCAGTCGTCCTCGACGAAGCGGATGTCGTGCATCGCCGGATCGATTCCCAAATGTTTGAGGCTGTCGAGGTAAAGCTGTTGGACGTCGGCCGGCGACGGCTTGAGCACCACCTGGTACTGATAGAAGTGCTGCATGCGGTTGGGATTCTCGCCGTAACGGCCATCGGTCGGCCGTCGCGACGGCTGCACGTAGGCGGCGTTCCATTCGCCTTTGCCGAGGCAACGCAACGTGGTCGCCGGATGGAAGGTTCCCGCCCCCACCTCCATGTCGTAGGGCTGCAGCAGCACGCAGCCGCGCGCCGCCCAGAACGACTGCAGGGCGAGGATCAAGGATTGGAAATTGGGCTTGTTTTGGGGAGTTTCGGCCATGAAATCGATGTTGATCCGTATGTTTTATCGTTGCGCGAAAGACTAATCCGCGACGGCACAACCGGTCAAGGAAACAGGGCCGCAGGACCGTCGGTTCCCGCAGTGGTTAGGATTGTGCAACCTGCGCGTTCGCGGGTCGACGGTCAACCCGCATAAGGACAGCCGGAACGGCCGCAGCTTCGGGCGCCTTTGGCCGGCACGTAGTCGCCGCAAACCGGGCAGGCGACCATGTCCACCGCCTCGACGGCCGGCGGCGCCGAGGGACGCTCCGCCTTCTCGCGGACGCGCCGTGGCGCCCCGTCCCGCACCGCCTGGACGCGGCTCAGCCATTTCCAGCCGAAAAAGACGGCGGCCACCACCACGATCGTGAACAGGAGCTTGCCGAGGCTGAGACCGAGCATGTCCCGGTTTTAGGGCCCGTCCTTCACCGGGTCAAGGCGAACCGGGGAGAGAAACCGTACGCCGCCATCTTCCCCTCTCCGCCGGTGGGGCGGAGAGGGTGCGCGCGAGAGCGCGCGGGTGAGGTGGGGAGCCGCCGCCGCTCGGAAATCCCCCACCTCACCTCGATCCTCTCCGCCCCCAAGGGCGGAGAGGAGGTTGTTAGCTCCGAACCGGTCACAAACCGAATCGGCTCCAGGTCATCCGCTCCTCGAGGGCGGAAACAACCGCATCCGCCCAGGCGCCGGCGTCGCCGCCCGCCATCCCCGTCAGGCCCACCCGCCGGCGCAGCCATCCTTTTTCGGCGATCACCGGGCGCAGCTTGACCCGCTCGCCAAAGCGTTCGCGCATGACGGCGCGCAGGTCGCCGATGCCGTCGATCAGGCCCATGGCCAGCGCGGTGCGCCCGCTCCAGAAGGCGCCGCTGAACAGGTCCTCCTCGGGGGCCCGCAGGCGCCCGCTGCGACGGGCCCGCACCATTTCGATGAAGTCCTGGTGAACGCTGTGCTGCAAGGCTTCGAGATGCTCGACGTCCTCGGGCCGTTCGCGGGAAAATGGGTCGAGCATGCCTTTTCTGGCGCCCGAGGCGTGCAACCGGCGCTCGACGCCTATGCGGCGCAGCAGGTCCTGGAAGCCAAAGCCGGAGGAAATCACCCCGATCGAACCGATGATGGAGGCGGCGTCGGCATAGATCTCGTCGGCGGCGCAGGCCAGCCAGTAGCCGCCGGAGGCGGCGACGTCCTCGGCGAAGGCGACGACCGGCACCCCCTTCTCCTCGGCCAGCGCGCGGATGCGCCCGGCGATCAGCGAGGACTGGACGGGCGATCCGCCCGGCGAGTTGACGGAAAGCGCCACCGCCTTCAGGTGGCGCAGCCGGAAGGCCCGTTCGATCGGCCCCGCCAGCGCCGCCAGGCTCAGGCCCCGCCGCATCGGCCCCATCTGCCCGACGATGCCGGCCAGCCTGAGAACCGCCACCACCGGCGCCGGTTCGCGCCAACGGGCAAAGGGAATGAGGCTTCTCGGCGACAGGCGATTCATCGGGTCTTCCTTTTCTCGACGGCAGGGACGGGTTTCTTGGGCTTGATATAGGCGGCGCGCGGGCCGGCGCTATGGCCTCAGGGCGGCGCCATCGCGAAGCACCCGTTCGGCCGCCTCGGTGTACGTGCCGTCGGCGGCGTGCAGCACCAGCCCCGGCAGCAGGGCCAGCGGCGCGGCGATCCCCTTGCGGCCGCTGACGATGACCCGCTTGGCCGGCTTCGGCCGGCCGTCGGCGGCCGGCGCGCCGCCCGGCCACAGCGGAAACACCGTCAGTTCGCCCAGTCCCTGGCGCATGAGGGCCAGCAGTTCGTCCAGGCGGTCGGCGCGATGGACGACGGTGATGCTGCCCTTCGGCCGGACCATGGTAAGGCAGAAACGCAGCCAGTCGGCCAGCCGCGCCTCTCCCTCGATGGCGGCCGCGGCCTTGGCGGGATCGGGCGGCGGGTTGCCGCGGCCGGCGGCGACGAACGGCGGATTGGCCATGACATGATCGAAGGTGCCGGCGGCCAGGCGCGGCGGCGGCCGCAAAAGATCGCCGGCCATGAAGTCGACGCGCCCTGCCAAGCCGTTATCCCTGGCGTTGGCGGCGGCCAGCGCCACCAGGTCGCGCTGCAGGTCGATGCCGCTGACCCTGACGCCATCGAGACGGGCGGCCAGGCACAGTCCGGCGGCGCCCACCCCGCAGCCGGCGTCGAGCACCCGCTCGCCCGGCTGCGCCGGCACCGCGGCGGCCAGCAGCACCGGGTCGATGGCGGCCCGATAGCCGGCCGCCGGCTGGCGGATGCGAAGCCGCCCGCCGAGCACGCCGTCGACCGTGATGCCGGCCATGGCCGGCGTTTCCGCCGGATCACGCCTCGGCGTTGTCATCTCCGTCCCTTTCGCCGCCGGCTTCGGCATCGGCCAGAATCCTAGAGGCCCGGACGAAATCGTCGTCGGCGACCATCACGCGGCGCTGGATGGCGGCGACGCTGCCTTCGAGGATGGCCGTGTGGGTGTCCAGCACGACGGCGTAAATCGAAGCCTCGCCGAGGGCGGCGGTCAGCCACGAGATCAGCACCGGATCGTTGGTCCGCACCAGTTCCTTCATGACGCCCCCTGTTCGCCGGACCCGGTCCCGCCGCCTCATCCTTTCGGCGGGGTTGACCGCCCGGCCCCGTGCTTCTTATGCTCCAGGGACCGGGGGTTCACGTCAAGCGGGTCGGGAGAGAGATTTTGGGGATCGTCGTCGATCTGAACGGAAAGCGCGAGCCGCAACCGTCGCTTGAGGCCCTCACCCGCCTGGTGGCCGCCGATCTCAAGGCGGTCAACGAGCTGATCGTGCGGCGCATGCACAGCCCGGTGGCCCTCATTCCGCAGTTGGCCGGCCACATCGTCGCCGCCGGTGGCAAGCGATTGCGGCCGGTTCTCACCCTGGCGGCCTCCCGCCTGTGCGGCTATACCGGCACCCGCCATATCGCGCTGGCCGCCTGCGTCGAGTTCATCCACACCGCGACCCTTTTGCACGACGACGTGGTCGACCGCAGCGAGCTTCGGCGCGGGCTGGCCTCGGCCAACGCGGTGTGGGGCAACAAGACCAGCGTGCTGGTCGGCGACTTCCTGTTCGCCCGCTCGTTCGAACTGATGGTCGAGGACGGATCGCTGGAGGTGCTGGCCATCCTCTCGCGCGCCTCCTCGGTAATCGCCGAGGGCGAGGTGGCGCAGCTGGTCACGGCCAACGACACCGAAACCGGCGAAACCGCCTACATGGACGTGATCAAGGCCAAGACGGCGCAGCTTTTTGCGGCGGCCTGCCAGATCGGCGCCATCGTCGCCGACCGCCCGGCGGTGGAGAAGGAGGCCCTGGAATCCTATGGCATGAACCTGGGCATCGCCTTCCAGCTGATCGACGACGTGCTCGACTATTCGGCCAAGCAGGCCAAGCTGGGCAAGACCGTCGGCGACGATTTTCGCGAGGGCAAGATCACGCTCCCCGTGATCCTGGCGTTTCGCCGCGGCAGCGAGGCGGAACGCGCCTTCTGGCGGCGCACGCTGGAAGACCTCGACCAGAAGGAGACCGATTTCGACAAGGCGGTCGGTCTGATGGGCCGTTACCAGTCGCTGGAGGACACCATCGAGCGGGCCCGCCACTACGGCGCCATCGCCAGGGACGCCCTCGGCATCTTCGCGGACGGCGCCGAAAAGGACGCTCTCATCGAGCTCATCGACTTCTCCATCCATCGCGCCTACTAGGCCGGCGCCGGCAGCCGATTTCCGCCAATTCCCCGGCCGTGCAAAACTCCCGCGTCCGGCGGCGAGACGGACCTTGCCCTGCCGCGCCGACAAGGGTATAAACCCGTCCACGACGGTCCGGGGCGTAGCTCAGCCTGGTAGAGCGCTATCTTCGGGAGGTAGAAGTCGCTGGTTCGAATCCAGTCGCCCCGACCAATTCCCCCCTTGCACGACAAGGGGGTTTTTTGTCAGTCTCCATGACCAGAAGGCGGGAATAGCCCGCCCGTCGACAGCCGACCGGAAACCTGGCAGGGAGGGATGGCATGCGCAATGCGATCATCGGGATCGTCATTGGCACGGTGGTCGGCGTGGTGATCGGCGCCACCCTGCTGGCGCCCCAGCTCTATGACGGCGGGAATACCGCCCTCGCCACCCCGGGGGTCGAGAACCTGTCACCCCCGGCACCAGCGCCCGCACCGGCCAAGGACCCCGCCCCGCGGGCCGAAGCCCCGGCCGTTTCCTGGAAGATGGCCAGCGCCTATTCGGGAAAGCTGCCGCAGATCGGCAGCCTGGCCAAGCGTCTCGAACAGGAAACCTGGCGCATTTCCGGCGGCCAGATGGAAATCCGCCTCAGCGAGCCCGACACCCTGGTCCCTTCGACCGAAATCTTCGATGCCGTCGCCTCCGGCGCCATCGACGCCGCCTTCGCCTCGCCCGGCCTGTGGCGCGACAAGGCGCCGGCGTTGCAACTCTTCGGCGCCGTGCCGTTCGGGCCCGACGCCGTCGAATACCTGGCCTGGATCTATTTCGGCGGCGGCCGCGAACTGTTCGACAAGATCTACGAACGGCACGGCATCCACAGCCTGTTCTGCGGCATCCTGGGGCCCGAGGCTTCGGGCTGGTTCCACCAGCAGATCCTCGGCATCGAGGATCTGCGCGGCCTGAAGATCCGCATCTACGGGCTGGGGGCCGACGTGCTGGCCAAGCTGGGGGCCAAGCCGCGCATGCTGGGCGATGGCGAGATCTTTCCCGCCCTGGAATCGGGGGCCATCAACGCCGCCGAATTTTCGATGCCGGCCATCGACCTTCAACTCGGCCTGCACAAGATGGCCGAACACTACTACTTCCCCGGCTGGCACCAGCCGGTGACGATGCTGGAACTGATGGTCAACCGGGGCAAGTGGGAGGCGCTCTCCTCGCAGGCCAAGTCCCAGGTCGAGGCGGTCTGTGGCGACAACATCCGCTACGGACTGGCCGAGGGCGCCGCCATCCAGTTCGCTGCGCTGAAGAAGATCTATGCCGAGGGTACGAAAATCCACCGCTGGCCCCCGGCTTTCCTGGAAACCCTGGAGACGACGTGGGCCGAGGTGGCGGCCGAACGCTCCGCCAGCGACGAGGCCTTCCGCGAGGTGTGGAGTTCGCTCAGCGCCTTCCGCCGCGACTACGCGATCTGGCAGGAACTGGCCAGCCCCTGAACCGCGAGCCGCCGCTTCAGGCCTCGGGCACCGGATCGATGGGCAAGGCGTTCATCTTGGTCAGCAGGTATTCCAGGTCGTCGGCCTCGATCTGCACGCCAAGATCGCCGTACTGGGTCAGGATGCGCTCGATCATGCGGCGCGAATAGCGTTCGCGGTCCTGGTCGCCGCCGTCGTATTCGGTCTCCCAGGCGACATCGACGGCGGCGCGGATGGCCGGGAAATAGCTGCGCGGCAGCTTGGCTCTGTCGAATAGCGCTTTCAGTCCCCGCTTGCCGGCATCGTGAATGAGTTCGCGCGCGTTGAGGATGGAAATGCCGGCCAGTTCGGCCACTGCCGCCTCGAAGAAGGGCAGGTCGCCCATGCACAGCGCGCGCAGCACGATCGAGGGGGTCAGGCGACCGTTGGTCTTCAACTGCTGGACCAATTGGTGCAGGTCGTCATCGTCGCTGCCCGACGACAGCGACAGCACGGCCCGCTCGCGGATCTGAAGGATGAGATCCGTCATGGTGTCGGCCGGCAGGTCGAAACGCTGGGCGATCTCGGCCTTCAGGTGTTCGGAAACCAGGGTCACCAGCCGCTCGGCCACCGTGACCGGCAACCGGGGGCGGCCGACCATCGCTTCCTGGACCGCTTCGCGGTCGCCCAGCGAATCGACCACCCGGCCCAGCGAGCCCTCGGAAATGTCGGCCCCCGGATTGGCCACCAACCGGGTCACCACTTCTTCCTTCTCGGTATCGACGATCGCTTCGGACACGGTTTCCGACACGTTGGCCCGGCTGGCGATCGCCACCTGCTTTTCGGTGTCTTGCGAACGGATGATCGCCACCAGGTCCTCGTCCGTCAAAACCTCGGAATACTGGAGGACAGGCAGGGCCACGGAGGTGACGTCATGGGCCATCGTCATCGCCACGTCGCGGGGAACCAGCGGATTGGACTTCAGGTTGCTGGACAGCGCCTCGCGGACCCGTATCTCGGCGTCCTTGACCATCAGCCGGAAGATATCCTCGGCCAACCGCCGCTGAGTTTCCGTCAACTCCGCCTGATTGAACTCGATTGCGATCTTCCTGGCGGTCTCGGCCCGTTTGCTGCCCGATGAATCTTCGAGCAGCGCCATAACGTCCGCTTGCGACAGGACACTCGTTTTAGCCATCGTCCAACCCTTCTCCGACCCCGAACGGACCCCTCCGGACGACAAGTATACCGGCTGTTTGCCGTCGCCGCATCCCCGTCCTTGCGTTTGACATCCATCCTCCCCACTTCCCCGGGGTCAGGCGCGCCCGGGGGTCAGCCGCGCCCGCAGGCCCGCCGGCGAGGATTTTCCATCGGCCCGGACCGGGCCTCCCGGCGCGGCGTTGGAGTGTTGCGTCGCGGCAACATCGTACGGATAATGCGGCCGATCGTGTTGGCCACCCGATAGTTTATGAAAGGAATCCGATGCTCAAAGCTCCATCCATCGTCCTTGGCGCCCTGTGTGCCATGATGGTCGTCGGCGGCCAGGCCGTCGCCGCCGACGCCGCCAATGGCGAGGCCGCCTTCAAGAAACGGTGCGTGGCCTGCCATACCGTCGAGAAGGGCAAGAACAAGGTTGGACCGTCGCTGTTCGGCGTTGTCGGCAGGAAGGCGGGGACGACGGAGGGCTTCAAGTATTCCGAAAGCTATGTCGAGGCGGGCAACAAGGGGCTGACCTGGACCGCCGACAAGATCGTCCCCTACCTCGAGGACCCGAAGGACTACATGGAAAAGGCGACGGGCAACCCGAAGGCCAAGTCGAAGATGGTTTTCAAGCTCAAGCCCGAGAACGAACGCCAGGACATCGCCGCCTACCTCGCCACGGTGAAGTAAGCCGGTTTAGAATGTGGAGCCCCGGCGGACCGCTGCCGGGGCTCTTGGATTCTACGGCGTCACTCCCTGACCACCATCACCGAGCAGCCGGCGTGGCGCACCACGCGCGCGGCGTTCGGCCCCAGCAGATAGTCCTCCAGCTCCGGATGGTGGGCCCCCATGATGATCAGGTCCGCCTTCACCTGCCGCGCCGCGTCGAGGATTTCCTTGTAGATCTTCCCGTAGGCGATGATGTGCTGGACCTTGGTGCCCGCCGGAACATGGTGGATGGAAAACGCGTGGAGGTCGTCGTGGACCTGGCGGCGGATTTCCTCCTCATAGTTGCTCGGAAAATACTGGGCCACCGCCGTCTGAAGGCCGATTTCCGGAATCACCGTCATCAGGTGAAGGGTGGCGCCGAACGCGCGGCACATTTCGAGCGCCGTCGGCAACGGTTTTTGCCACGAGGTTTCGTCGTTGAGGTCGACCGGAACCAGGATGTGCTTGTACATGTCTGAAATCTTACCCTCTTCCGGTTAAGCCGAAACGGCGGCAGCCGCCACGTCCTTCCGCCTGTCGCGCCGCCAGCGGAAGAACTGGAGACCGACGACAAGGCCAAGGATCGCCAAGCCAATCGGGTATATCCAATACTTCGCCGGCCGGTTCTTCACCTCGACGTCAACGGCGGTGACGAAGTCGCCGAACTGCACCCCGATCGTCTCGGCCGGCCCCGCCATCGCCAGATCGGCGACCTTGTAGCGGCCATTGTCCTTCTGCAGCGTCACGCCGTAGGGTCCCATCGTCCCCGTCGTCGTTGCCGGCGTCGGCAGGCGATAGAGCTTGTAGCGGTCGCCGTAGTTGGTTTCGCGCACGATGTGGAAGCGGACATCGAGACCCGGCCCCGCCGCCGCCTCGCCGGAGATGAACTTGTCGGTATTGAACTGCACGAACGGCGGATAGGCCATATCCATGAAGAAGCCCGGCCGGAACAGGGCGACCATGGCAACCAGCAAAAGCGCGCTCTCGTACCACCGGTTGCGCACCAGCATCCAGTTCTGCGACACCGAGCTGAAAGCGAGAATGGCCAACAGCGAGGTGATGAATATCAACAACGCGTGCCAGAAGCTGTCGACGCCGATCAACAGCAGTTCCGGGTTGAAAAGGAACACCACGGGAATGATGGCCGTACGAATGTTGTAATAGAAAGCCTGGACGCCGGTCTTGATCGGGTCCGCCCGCGAAATCGCCGATGCGGCGAAGGCGGCCAACGCCACCGGCGGGGTCACGTCCGCCATCAGGCCGAAGTAGAAGACGAAAAGGTGGACCGCCATCAGCGGCAGCACGAGGCCGGCTGCGGCCCCCAGTTCGACCACGACATTGGCCAGCAGCGAAGCCACCACCAGGTAGTTGGCGGTGGTCGGCAGGCCCATGCCGAGCAGCAGGCACAACAGCGCGGTCATGCCGAGCAGAATGTAGACGTTGCCGCCCGACACCGCCTCCACCACGCTGATCAGGGCATTGTTGAGGCCGGTCGAAGAGACCGAGCCGACGATGATGCCGGCCGCCGCCACCGCCACCGCGATGGTGATCATGTTGCGGGCGCCGCCGACCATCCCTTCGTAGACGTCGCACAACCCGGCCTTGGCGGCATCGAGCGGCGATTCCTTGCCCGAATGCAGGGCGCGGATCACCTTCTGGAGGACGATGATGCCCATCATCAGCAGGATCGAATAGAAGACCGAACTGCTCGGCGTCCACTTCTCGACCATCAGCAGCCAGATCAGGACGATGATGGGAATGACGAAATGGAGGCCCGACAGCAGTGTCGGGAAGAACGGCGGGATTTCCTCGCGCGGCAGGCCCTTGAGGCCGAGTTTCATCGCCTCCAGATGCGAAATGTAAAGCAGCGCGATGTAGATGATGATGGCGGGAATGAAGGCGGCCTTGACCACCTCGAAATAGGTGACGCCGATGAACTCGGCGATGATGAAGGCGGCGGCGCCCATGACGGGCGGCATGATCTGGCCGTTGACCGAGGCAGCCACCTCGATGGCGCCGGCCTTCACCGCCGGCATGCCACTGCGTTTCATCACCGGGATGGTGAAGGTGCCGGTGGTCACCACATTGGCAACCGACGAGCCCGAGATCAGGCCGGTCATGCCGGAAGCCAGGATGGCGGCCTTGACCGGCCCGCCGCGGTAGCGGCCGACCATGGCAAACGCCAGGTTGAGGAAATACTGGCCGGCGCCGGCCTTGTCGAGGATCGCGCCGAACAGAACGAACAGGAACACGAAACTGGTGGTAACGTCGATGGGAATGCCGAAGATGGCCTCGCCCGTCAGCCACTGATAGCCGGGCAGCCTGGACAGCGACACCCCGCGATGCGAGATGAGGTCCGGCATCGACTGTCCGAATACGGAATAGATAAGGAATAATCCGGCAACGATGACCAGCGGCCAGCCGATGCTGCGGCGGGTCGCTTCCAGCAGCAGCAGGATACCGGCCCAGCCGAGCAGAACCTCGAACGGAAGCACGAAGGAATAACCGGCCAGCGAAACGGGAATATCGAGAAGAACGCCAGGACGCCGGGCCATGTCGTCCCACGCCAGAAACAGGTACAAAGCGCAGAAACAGGCGAGAACGGCCAGGACTCGGTCGCGCCACGGAATGTGTCCGGAGGATGCCCTCGTTCGGGAGCCGGGAAAGACCAGGAAGACCAGGAAAAGTCCAAAGGCCAGATGGACGGCTCGGGCGGGAACGTCGGTAATGATCCCGAAATTGAAGATGAATGGCAGGGGAGACGCGATCCACAACTGGTAGAATGACCACAGCGCCGCGATGAAACCGATGAACATCGCGGTACGGGGATCGTGCTTTCGACCCGCGTATTCAATGTCTTTGAGAGCTTCCTGAAGGTCTTCGGGTACAGCTTCGTCCCCGGTCGTCACGTTCACTGCCATCGGCCCTGATCCCCCCGGCCTAGAACTATAGCAAAACGCGGCACCCCCGCCGTCGGCGGGGGTGCCGGCTTTTAGGTCTCAGGAGATTACATCAACTTCTTCTCTTTGAAGTACTTGACGGCGCCGGGATGCAGCGGGGCCGACAGGGCGTTCTTGGTCATGACCTTGGGATCAAGATTCGCAAAGGCCGGATGCAGCGACTTGAAGTCGTCGAGGTTCTCGAAAACCGCACGGACCACTTCGTAGACGATGTCTTCCGACACGTCGGCGCTGGTCACCAGCGTCGCCATGGGGCCGAAGGTGGTGACGTCGGCCGTGCTGGTCTTGTATGTGCCCTTGGGAATGGTGGTAAAGGCGTAATAGGGCGTCTCGGCCACCAGTTTCTTCACGGGCTCGTCATTGAGATTGATGATCCTGGCATCGCAGCCATCGGTCGCCACGGCAACACCGGCGTTCGGCACGCCGACCGTGTAGCCGAAGGCATCGATCTTGCCGTCGCACAGCGCGTTGGCCTGCTCGGTCGAGGTCAATTCGGTGGCGATGGCAAAGTCCTTGGTCGTCAAATTGAACAGCTTCAACAGCACCTCGGTGGTGCCGCGCTGGCCGGACCCTGGATTGCCGATATTGAACTTCTTGCCTTTGAGGGTTGCAAAGGACGTGATGTCCTTGGCGTCCTTCGAGACGATGATCTGGTAGGGTTCGGGGTAGATCGAGAATACCGACCGCAGTTTCGGGAACGGCTTCACCTTGTCGGGCGTGTCTCCCTTGTAGGAATGGTACTGCCAGTCGGACTGGGCAACGCCGAATTCCAGTTCGCCGGCCGCAACCTGGCCGATGTTGTAGGTCGAACCGCCGGTCGAGGGCGCCGAGCACCGGATGCCGTGCTTGCGGCCCTGGGACGCCCCTTCCGCCGCTTCCTTATGGACCATCCGGCAGATGGCATTGCCCGCGACGAAGTACACGCCCGTCGGGCCGCCGGTGCCGATGGCGATGAACGATTTCTGGGCCACCGCCTCGCCCGGCTGCATGCCGGCGGTCAGCGCGACCGTGCCGAGTGCCAAGGCCATCGTCGAGAAAGTCGTCTTTTTCATGACATTATGTCTCCCCTGGTTAAAACATAGAAAGCGACACGACACCACGAGAAATGCCCGCAGATCCCGTCAAGATCGATGACGGAAACCGCCGAAGCCACCCCGTTGGCCGATCGCTGAACCACCGGATGAAAGAGCCGCCTTCCCTCAGCCCATTCTTGCCCGCTGGTCCTGGTCCCGGCGCCCGGCGGATCTTTCCGCGGACACCCAAACCCGAACGCACCTCCCGGAATGGCCCGACGACAGGCCATCCCGAGGGGACGCACTATAACGTCCTTTGGTGGAAAGGTACAACGCTCCGCCGTACGCGTCGGGTGAAAATCCCGCCGCCGGCCGGTCTTTCGATGTCGAAACCGGCCGCGTATATGCTATAGACGGCAAGGTCGGGGTGCCGAGGCTGCGGCGGGCACTCGCGTGCGGCTTTCACGGCAGACGATGGACGACAAATGGATCTCAAGGACCACATCGCTTCGATCCCCGATTTCCCGAAACCCGGCATCAATTTCTACGACATCTCGCCCCTGCTGTCCCACGCCGAGGCCTGGAGCGTCGCCATGAGCCGCATGGCCAAGGTGGTGGGCCGCCACAGTCCCGACATCCTGGCCGGCATCGAATCGCGCGGCTTCCTGGTGGCGGCGCCGCTGGCCCTCAAGCTGGGCTGCGGCTTCGTCATGATCCGCAAAAAGGGCAAGCTGCCGGGCAAGACCATCCCCTACGAATACGGGCTGGAATACGGCACCGACACCATCGAGATCCAGGAGAACGCCGTGAAGCCCGGCCAGCGCGTCGTTATCCTCGATGACCTGCTGGCGACCGGCGGCACGCTGGCCGCCTCGGCCGGGCTGCTGCGGCGGATCGGCGCCGAAGTCACCGGCGCCGCCTGCATCATCGAACTGACCTTCCTCAACGGCCGCTCGAAGCTCGACGTGCCGGTCGAGGTCCTGATGTCCTACGACGCATAGGCCGAACGGCCGCCTCGGGCGGCGCCGACGGTGGGGCGAGCGCCCGCAGGGCGTGGTCGGCCACCTTGCGCATCACCGTCGGCAACGCGTGGCCGCCGAAATCCTCCGGCCGGCACCACAGGCCTTCGACGATGCCGGGGGCGAGGCCGTTCGCCGCCAGGACGCCCAGCTTCAGTTCGAAATGGGTGAAGACATGGCGTACCTCGCCGGCCAGCGGCCGCCACTGCCCCGGCGCCGGTGCCAGGGCCAAGGCCTCGTCTTCCGTCCATGGCCGCTCCCGCCATTCGGTGCCCGGCACCTCGGTCATGCCGCCCAACAGGCCCTTCTCCGGCCGGCGGCGCAGCAGCACGGCCCCGACCGTGTCGACCGCCCAGAAGGCGACGCCGTGGCGCACCGGCTTCGCCTTGCGCCGGGCCCGCCGTGGCAGTTCCCCGGTCAGGCCGCGCCGCAGAGCCAGGCAATCCCCGGCCCATGGGCACATCGGGCAAGCCGGGCCGCGCGGCCGGCAGACGGTGGCGCCAAGATCCATCACCGCCTGCCAGAAGTCGCCGGGCCGGCCGGCCGGCGTCAGGCCACCGGCCAAGGCGCCGACCTCGCGCTTGACCTCCGCCCGTTCGCCATCCAGGGCGAACAGGCGGGCCAGCACCCGCTCGACGTTGCCGTCGACCGGCGCCGCCGGGCGGCCGAAGGCGATGGCCGCGATCGCCGCCGCCGTGTAGGCACCGATGCCGGGCAGAGCCCGCAATCCGGCCTCGCTGTCGGGAAACCGCCCGCCCAGGTCCCCGGCGATCACGCCGGCGCATTTGTGCAGGTTGCGGGCGCGGGCGTAATAGCCCAGCCCCTGCCAGGCGTGCAGCACCGCCTGCAGGTCGGCCCGGGCCAGATCGCCCACCGTCGGCCAGCGGGCGATGAAGGCCAGGAAATAGGGCCCGACGGTCGCCACCGTCGTCTGCTGCAACATGATTTCGCTGAGCCACACGTGGTAGGGATCGGCGCGTTCGCCCGGCCGCGCCCGCCACGGCAGGTCGCGCTTATGGCGGTCGTACCAGGCCAGCAGTCGTTTCGCCAGGGCCGCCGCCGGCGCGCCGTTCCCGGGTCGCGAGGAGTCGGTCGTGGCGGCGCGAAACTGTTTCATATTGGCTCCGACGCTATCATATTGTTCCCCATGGCAACCCGCACAACCGATTCCGCCGGCACCGTCCCCTCGACCCGCCGGAGCGGCCGCGTCAAGGCTCTGGCCAGCGCCGTCGAGGGCGTCACGCGGCCGATTTTCGGCCGGCGCGGATTGGCCGACGGCGCCATCGTCCACCACTGGCAGGCCATCGTCGGAGAGCGGTTCTCCGCCCTCACCGCGCCCGAGAAGCTGGTGTTTCCCACCGGCGCCCGGCACGGCGGCACCCTGCACCTTCGGGTCGCCAGCGGCGGCATCGCCACCCAGCTGCAACATCTGGAGCCGCTCCTGGTCGAGCGCGTCAACAGCTATTTCGGCTATCAGGCGGTGGCGCGGCTGCACTTCAAGCAGGGCCCCGTCACCACCCCCGGCGAATCGCCGGCCCCGGTGCCGCCGCCGCTCGACGCCCGCGAGGAAGCCGGCCTCGCCGCCTGCCTCGACGTCGTCGAGGACCCCGATCTGAAGGCCGTCCTTCAATCCCTCGGCCGGGCGGTCGTCACCCGCGGGCGCAAGCGGCGGAGCGGTGGATAAAAGCCGTCTTGTCGAGCGGGACGCGATTCTATAGTCTTCCACATCTTGTATACGGGAGAAGAAATTTGCCGCGCTTCATACTAGGTATAGCATTCGCGTTGGCGGTGTGGTCGGTCGGGAGCGCCGCCTCCGCCGCCGATTTCGATGCCCTTCTGCCGGAAATGGCGCTGGGGTCCGCCGACGCGCCGCTGACCATTTATGAGCATTCGTCGCTGACCTGCGGCCATTGCGCCAATTTCCACCGCGTGACGCTGCCTGAGATCAAGAAGGCCTATATCGACACCGGCAAGGTGCGCTTGGTGTTCCGCGACTTCCCGCTGGACAACCTCGCCTACGCCGCGGCACTGCTGCCCCATTGCGCCGGCCCGCAGCGTTACTTCGGTTTCCTCGAGGTACTGTTCCGCACCCAGGAGACCTGGGCCGGCGGCAAGGACCCCTTGGGCGAGTTGAAGAAGGTGGCGCGCCTGGGCGGCCTGTCGGCCGGCGACTTCGAGGCCTGCCTCGGCAACCAGCCGCTGTTCGCCGCCATCCGCGACCGCGCCGCCGCCGATGGCAAGGCCTACGCCATCGAGGCGACGCCGACCTTCCGTATCGGCAACCAGACAATCGTCGGCGGTCAACCGTTCGACGCCTTCAAAAAGCTCATCGACGAAGCCCTGAAGGCGTCGAAGTAGGAGCGGGAACCAACGCCGGTGCGCTTCACCAAACTTCGCCTTTCCGGGTTCAAATCCTTCGTCGACCCGACCGAGCTGATCATCGATCGGGGCCTCACCGGCGTCGTCGGCCCCAACGGCTGCGGCAAATCGAACCTGGTCGAGGCCCTGCGCTGGGTGATGGGCGAGACGTCGGCCAAGCAGATGCGCGGCTCGGAGATGGAGGACGTCATCTTCGGCGGTACCCGCGACCGGCCGCCCCGCAACATCGCCGAAGCGATCCTTAGCATCGACAACACCGAGCGCAACGCCCCATCGCAGTTCAACCATGCCGACGAACTGGAGGTCAGCCGCCGCATCGAGCGCGGCGCCGGCTCGATCTACCGGGTCAACGGCAAGGAAGCGCGGGCCCGCGACGTCCAGATCCTGTTCGCCGACGCCGCCACCGGGCCGCGCTCGACCGCCCTGGTCAGCCAGGGCCGTATCGGCAACCTGATTTCCGCCAAGCCGACCGAACGGCGCCTGCTGATCGAGGAGGCGGCCGGCATCACCGGGCTGCATTCCCGCCGCCACGAGGCGGAGATCCGCCTGCGCGGCGCCGAAAGCAACCTGATGCGCCTCGACGACGTGCTGGGCACGCTGGATGCCCAGCTCAAAAGCCTGAGGAAACAGGCCCGTCAGGCGTCGCGCTACCGCAACCTCAGCGGCGACATCCGGCGGGCCGAGGCGACCCTGTTCCTGCTGCGCTGGCGGGACGTGGAGCGCGACCTCGCGCTTGGCCACGAGCAGTTGAAGGAGGCCGAGGCCCGGGTCGTCCAGTTGACCGGCACGGCGGCCGAGGCGTCGGCCCGCCAGGCGGAATGCGCCGCCACCCTGCCCCCCCTGCGCCAGGCCGAGGTCGAGGCGGCGGCCGAGTTGCAGCGCCTGACGCTGGCCCGTCAGAGCCTCGACGAGGAGGAGCGGCGCGTCGAGGCGGCGGTACGCGACTGCCAAGCCCGCCTGGCCCAGATCGCCGCCGACATCGGACGCGAGACGTCGCTGGCCGACGACGCCGGTAACGCCATCAAGGCGCTCGATGCCGAGGCGGCCGGTATCGACCAAGCGCGGGCTGGAGAGGCGGCGGCCCGCGAGGAGGCGGAAGCCCGCCTCACCGCGGTGCGCCAGCAGGTCGAGGCGCTGGATCGCCAGTTGGCCGAGCTGACCGACAAGGTGGCCGGCGACGAGGCCAGGCGGACCAACCTGGCCCGCGCGCTTGAGGAATTGGCCGTGCGCCAGAAGAACCTGGAGACGCGTGCCGCCGAGATCGCCAGCCAGCGCACCGCCCTGGAGGCCCGCGCCGTCGACCCCGCCGGCCTGGCGGCCGCCGAAACGGCGCTAGCCGAGGCCCAAGAGAACGTCGAGCGGGCCCGCGAGCGGGCGGCGCAGGCGGCCGAGGATCGAGCCTCGGCGGCCGAAAAGGCGCGCGCCGCGATGGCCTCCCTGCACGAAGCGAAATCGGCCTTCACCCGCCTGGAAGCCGAGGCAATGGCCCTGGCCAAGGTGCTGGAGGCGGGCGAATCGAAGAAATGGCCGCCGCTCATCGACAAGGTGACGGTGGAGCCGGGCTACGAGGCGGCCCTCGGCGCCGCGCTGGGCGAGGACCTGTCGGCGCCGGTCGATGAGCCGGCCCCGGTGCGCTGGCAGACGCTCGCCCCTTACGGCGAGACGCCGCCGCTGCCCACTGGGGCCGTGCCGCTGGCCAGCCACGTCAGCGGTCCCTCGGCCCTGGCCCGCCGCCTGTCGCAGACCGGTGTCGTCGACGACGAAACCGCCGGGGCCAGGCTGGCCGGCGACCTGCGCCAGGGGCAGCGGCTGGTCAGCCGCGACGGCGGCCTGTGGCGCTGGGACGGCTTCGCGGTATCGGCCGGCGCCCCGACCGCGGCGGCGGCCCGTCTGCAACAGCGCAACCGTCTGGCCGAGGTGCGCGAACGCCTGGGGGGTGCGCGGCGCGAGGCCGAGAAGGTCGCCGAGACGGCCGGCGCCGCCGAGCGCGCCGCCCAGGCCGCCATCGAGGCCGAAAAGGCGGCCCGCGCCGCCGCCAACGAGGCCGATGCCGTGCAGGCGCGGGCATTGGCCGCGCTGGCCGAGATCCGCCAGCGGGCGGCCGAAATCGACAGCCGCTTGGGCGCGCTGGCCGAAACCGCCGAGCGCATCGAGGCCGACCGCGCCGAGGCCGCCGGGCGCCTGCGCGAGAGCCGGGAAACCCTGGACGGCCTGCCCGATCCCACCGCCGAGCGCGAGCGCCTCGTCGCCCTTAGGGCCGAGATGGCCGAGCGTCGCTCCCATCAGGTGGCCTGCCAGAGCGCGCTGGATTCGGTGCTGCGCGAGGCCCGCGAACGCCAGGCCCGGCGCGACGCCATCGCCCGCGACCTGGCCTCGTGGCACAGCCGCGGCGAGGCCGCCCGGCTTCACCTGGAGGAACTGGCGGCCCGCCGCAAGACGGTCGAAGAGGAAGCCGCCCGGCTGGCCGAACGGCCGGCCGAGATCGCCGGCCAGCGCCAGACCCTGCTGGGCCTGATCGAGGCCGCCGAGGGCAAGCGCAACGCCGCCGCCGACCGTCTGGCCGAGGCCGAGGGCCGCCTGGCCGCCGCCGACCGCGACCTGCGCGAGGCCGAATCCGCGCTGGCCAAGGCCCGCGAGGACCGGGTGCGCGCCGAGGGCGCCGTCGAGCAGGGACGCCTCGCCGTCCAGGCCCTGACCGAGCGGGTGCGCGAACGCCTGGACTGCCTGCCGCAGGCGCTGACCGAGGTCGCCGAGTTGGGCGAAGAGGAGGAATTGCCCGACCTCGAGGCCACGGAAAAGCGCGTCGACCGCCTGCTGCGCGAACGCGAGACCATGGGGCCGGTGAACTTGAGGGCCGAACAGGAAGCCAGCGAACTGGACGAGCAGATCACCACCCTGCAGCAGGAGCGCGGCGACCTGATCAAGGCGATCGAGAAGTTGCGCCGCGGCATTTCGGATCTCAATCGCGAAGGCCGCCAGCGCCTGGTCGCCTCGTTCGAGGAAGTCGACGGTCATTTCCGGGCGCTGTTCACCCGCCTGTTCGGCGGCGGCCGCGCCCATCTGGCGCTGACCGAATCGGACGATCCGCTCGACGCTGGGCTGGAAATCATGGCCAGCCCGCCCGGCAAGCGGCTGCAGGTGCTGTCCCTGCTGTCGGGCGGCGAACAGGCGCTGACCGCGCTTGCCCTCATGTTCGCGGTGTTCCTCACCAACCCGGCGCCGGTGTGCGTGCTCGACGAAGTCGACGCCCCGCTCGACGACGCCAATGTCGATCGTTTCTGCACACTGGTCAGCGAACTCGGGCAGGCCGGCCACACCCGTTTTCTGGTCATCACCCACCACCGCATGACCATGGCCCGGATGGATCGGCTGTTCGGCGTCACCATGGCCGAGCGCGGTGTTTCGCAACTTGTCTCGGTGGATCTGCAACAGGCGGTCGCCCTGCGCGAAATCGCCTGACGCCTAGGGCATTCACGACGAATTTCAAGACTTATCAAGGGCTTGGGTAGCAGTCTTTCATTCTTGACAGCCCGGGAGCCGGCCGCTAACGTCCGCCTCCCATGGGTTGCGGGCGGACGGGAGTTCGCCGGGCCCGGCGGGCGGGAATCCGATGGGCGACGAGACACCTGGTGGATCTCTTGAAGACCTGGATGCCCGGCTTAGACGCGCACGTTCGCAGGAACAGGCCCGATCGCGGGGCAGGGGTTCCGCGCTCGGGGCTCCGATGTCGGGGTTCGGGGTGGCCTTTCGCATCGGCGTCGAACTGGTCGCGGCCTTGGTTGTCGGCGTCGGAGCAGGCCTTCTGCTTGACAGGTGGTTGGGCTCCACGCCATGGTTTTTGATTGTCTTCTTCTTTCTCGGCGCCGCCGCCGGCGTGTTGAATGTCTACCGGGCGGCCAGCAGGATAGGATGGGCAGAGGCGGAAGGGGCGCCGGCGCCGTCCGAAGGGAAACCGGAAGAGGAAGATGACGATTGGCCGTCCGGGACGGGCTCGGACAGGCAATAGGACTCTCAGGGGGCGAGAACACAGGTGGCCAACCCACTCCATCAGTTCGAAATCCATGTCGTCGCGCCCATTCATGTCGGCGGCGTCAACGCATCCCTCACCAATTCGGGCATTTTCATGCTGGTGACGGTCGCCGCCGTGACCCTCTTTTTGATGTTCGCCATGCGCAACCGGCGGCTGGTTCCCGGCCGCTGGCAGTCGATGGCGGAACTCAGCTACGAATTCATCGCCGGCATGGTGCGCGACAACGTGGGCAACGAGGGGCGGCGCTATTTCCCGTTCATCTTCTCGCTGTTCATGTTCATCCTGTTCGGCAACCTGGTCGGCCTAGTTCCCTACAGCTTCACCTTCACCAGCCACATCATCGTCACCTTCGCGATGGCGATCTTCGTGTTCCTGGGCGTCACGGTCATCGGCATCGTCCGCCATCGGCTGAAGTTCTTCAGCTATTTCCTGCCCAAGGGCGTGCCCCTGGTCATGGCGCCGCTGCTGATTCCGATCGAGATCATGTCCTATCTGTCGCGCCCGGTGAGCCTGTCGATTCGCCTGTTCGCCAACATGATGGCCGGCCACACCATGATGAAGGTGTTCGCCGGCTTCGTCGTGCCGCTGGGCCTCCTGGGCGGTTGGGCGCCGCTGTCCATCGACGTCGCCCTGACCGCCTTCGAATTCCTGGTGGCGTTCCTGCAAGCCTACGTTTTCACCATTCTGACCTGCATCTATTTGCACGACGCCATCCACCTGCATTGAGGGTCGGCGCGTCCCGCCGAAACCGTTTTCTTGAACCAACGAGGGAATTAGGATCATGGAAATTCTTGCCGCGAAAATGATTGGAGCCGGCCTTGCCGTCATCGGCCTGGGCGGCGTGGGCGCCGGCATCGGAAACATCTTTTCCTCGCTCATCGGCTCCATCGCGCGCAATCCCGCCGCACGCTCCCAGGTTTTCGGCCTCGCCATGCTGGGCTTCGCCCTGGTCGAGGCGGTGGCGCTCTATGCGCTGCTGGTTTCGTTCCTGATCCTCTTCGGCTGAAGGCGGTGGGCGGTGCCGGCGCTCCCCACGGGCGGCCGGCCGGCGTCTTCCTGCGGGAGATGAGCATGCGCGGATTCATTCGGCTTCTGGGGGGTCTGGCCCTGACCGTTGCGGCGGGAACGGGCGCGGCGTCGGCCGCCACCCTTCCCCAGCTGGACCACGAATTCTACGCCTCCCAGGTGATCTGGCTGGTGGTCTCGTTCCTGATCCTCTACGTCGTCATGTGGCGGTTCGCCCTGCCGCGCATCAGCCACATCCTCGAGGAACGCCAGGACCGGATCGAGGGCAACCTGGAACGGGCCGAAACCATTCGCCGGGAAGCCCAGGTCACCGCCGAGGCTTACGATAAGGCCGTGTCCGAGGCCCGCGCCGCCGCCCAGTCCGTGATCGCCACGGCGCGCGACAGGATGGCCGCCGATGCCGCCGCCCATCACGCCACGCTGAGCGAACGCCTGGCGGCCGAGATCGCCGAGGCGGAGGGCCGCATCCTGGAGGCCAAGCAGGAAGCGATGGCCCACCTTCGCGATGTGGCGGTGGAGGTGACATCGACGGCGGCCGAGCGGCTGGCCGGCGAGCGCGTCGACCCGCGCGTCGTCGGCAGGATCGTCGACCACGTGCTGAAGGAGCGCAGCTGATGCAGGCATGGGCGGCCGAAACGGCCGGAACAAAGGCCGAAGCGTTCTGGGCCACCCCCGAGTTCTGGGTGGCCATCGCCTTCGTCATCCTGGTCGCGCTGGCCGGGCGGGCCGTGCTTCGGCTGGTGACCACCGGCCTCGACGCGCGCGCCGATGCCATCCGGGCCAGGGTCAACGAGGCCGAGAAGCTGCGCGAGGAGGCCCAGGAACTGCTGGCGTCCTATCAGCGCAAGCAGCGCGAGGCCGCCGAGGAAACCAGCCGGCTGCTCGAACACGCCCGCCAGGAAGCCGCCACGCTGAGCGCCCGGGCCGCCGAAAGCCTGGAGCAATCGGTCAAGCGGCGCGAGCAGTTGGCGATGGAGCGCATCGCCCAGGCCGAGGCCACGGCGACGCGCGAAATCCGCGACGCGGCGGTGGACGTCGCCCTGGAGGCGACGCGCCGCGTGCTGGCCGAAAAATTGAGCGAAACGAAGGCCGACGAGCTGATCGACGACGCCATCAAGGGGCTGCCCGGCAAGCTGCACTGAGGCGACAGGCCCCGGAAAAACTCGGACGAAAAAACGGCCCCGGCATCATCCCGATGCCGGGGCCGCTTGTTGAAAACCGCCTTCCCGTTCAGACGCGGTGGAAGGCGCGGACGTGTTCCTCATCCCGGCTGCGGCACATCAGGCTTATCGCGATGAAGATGATGACGTTGGCGATCAGCCCCATGATGCCGGGGTTGATGTCGAGCGGCGTCACGCCCTTCTGGACCAGTTGGTACCAGAAGTTCACGCCGACGCCGACGACCAGGCCGGCGATCGCCCCTTCCTTGCGGGCGCCGCGCCACCAGATCGCCCCGTAAACGCAGGGCGCGAACTGGACGATCGAGCCATAGGCGCCGAGCAGGAGCTGGACCAGCCCCGCCGCCCCCCAGATGGCCAGGTAGTAGGAAACCGCCCCGACGGCCACCACCGCCCAGCGCATGATGACGATCTGGGCGCGGTCGCTGAGATCCGGCTTCAGCGGGTAGACGACGTCGCGCCCGAACGACACCGAGGCGCCGTGCGTGATGGCGTCGGCCGAGGATTGCGCGGCGGCCAGCGCGCCGGCCCCGATGATGCCGTAAAGAAGGCCGGTCGCCCCCAGGTTGTTGGTGATCAGGTAGGGCAGGATGCCGTCCGGAGTCGTCAGGGCGGTGGACGGGATCACCCCGACCGCCGAGAACCCGATGAACAGCACGGGCACCAGGAAGATCGCGAACAGCGGGTAGGCCAGCACCGTGAGCTTGATCGTCTTTTCATTGGCCGTGTACGACTTCATGAAGAGATGCGGCCACATGATGAAGCCGACGACCGACACCAGGATGGCCGTCGAATAGGCCATCTGCGACATCTTCGAACCTTCGTGCCCGATCTCCAGAAAGCCGGGGCGCTCCGCGGCGATCTGGGCGAACATGGCGCCCGGGCCGTCATGCAGGACGTAGACGAGATAGAGCCCGACACCCCAGGCGACGACGAACATCATGGCGCCTTGCAGAACGTCGCTCCAGGCGGCGCCGCGCACACCGCTGGTGGCGACGTAAATGACGACGATGCCATAGGAGAGAAGGGCACCGACCCAGAACGGGATGTGGCCGTCCGTCATGATGTTGAAGATGTAGGCCATGCCCTTGATCTGCAGGGTCAGATACTGGATGAAGGCCAGCACAGAGACGATGCCGACGATCACCACCAGCGACCTCGACTGATAGCGGTCGCGCAGCATGTCGCCCATGCTGAAATAGCCGCGCGCGGCACCCAGCTTGGCCATCCTGGGGCCGATCAGGTACCAGGGCAGCAGGCCCAGCGCCGTATAGGCCAGGATGTAGAAAGAGGCCGCGCCCCGCGAGTAGGCCCAGGCCGGCCCGCCCAGGAAGGCGAAGGCCGAGAAGATCGTGCCGCCCATCAGGAACCACATGACGACGATGCCCAGGCCGCGGTCGGCGACCGCGTATTCGGAGATCGAGAAGAACGAGCGCCCCTTGCCCGCCAGCATCCCCAACACGAACGCGAAGACGAGGTATCCCCCCATCATCGCCAGCGCAATGATCCATTCCGGCATGTCGGCCTCCTCAGCGCCCGTATTCGTAACGGAAAAAGGCGATCAGGCCGACGAACTCGACGCCGATCCAGAAGACCACCCAGAACAGCGAGAACGGCAGTCCGATCACGATCGGCTGCGCCGAATTGCCCAGCCCGTAGAGCGGAAACATCATGACGAGCAGGATGAATACGGCGAAGACGGCATAGGCTCTCTCGGGTGTCTTTCTCTTCGTTTCAGTGTCAGGCATGTTGTGGCTCCCTGCCGGTTTCATTGCAGCGGCGGCACCCCCATGGGCCGCCGGTCACGGACGCCTCGGCGGTGGAAACGCGACGAGACCCGGCCCGGCAGCCGGCGCCTGCCGAGAGGATCCCGTCGTCGAAGTCGTCGTGAGGTTGGTGTCCTCGGTGCCCATATCGGGATCGAGGCCACGAGAAGCGTTGTCTGCCAACACCGCATGTCGTCTATGGAATCGACGATCCCCGGCTTCATGGGCTGGCCTCCGTCGCCGGCGATGCCGAACCGTTGGCATCGCTCAAAATCTG
The DNA here is from genome assembly GCF_026163695.1 of Shumkonia mesophila. Lineage (NCBI taxonomy): Bacteria > Pseudomonadati > Pseudomonadota > Alphaproteobacteria > Rhodospirillales > Shumkoniaceae > Shumkonia > Shumkonia mesophila. Next base: position 91,093 of record NZ_JAOTID010000013.1, read on the forward strand.
GCTGACCTGGTACCTTAGGTGCCGCTCCCCGTCGCGCGTCAGTGTAACCGAGGGCCGCGCCGGCCGCAACGAGTGGTATTCCGGGAAAAAATTCTAGCGATGGCTGCCCGACGCGGCCGGCCTCAACCGATAAGGGCCCGCCAATCGGCTTCGCTGAGCGTGGCGACGCCCAGTTCCTCGGCCTTGCGGGCCTTCGAGCCGGCGTCGGCGCCGACGACCACGTAGTCGGTATTCTTCGACACCGAGCCCGCCACCTTGGCGCCGAGCGCCTCGGCCCGGGCCTTGGCTTCGCCGCGGGTCATGGTTTCCAGCGTGCCGGTGAAGACCACGGTCTTGCCGGCGATGGGCGAGGCCTGAACCGCCGGCGCCTGGAACGGCTCGACCGTCAGTTGCCATTCTTTCTTTTCTGTTTCTTTTGTACCGACGAGATCGTCGAGGACCTCGCCATTGTGCTGCTCGGCGAAGAAAGCCAAGATGTCACCGACCATCCCTGGGCCGATGCCGTCGATGTTGATGAGGTCTCGGTAAACTTCTGAATCGGTGTCGCGGGCCGCCGTCATCGCCGCCCGCCATCTCTCAAACGTCCCGTAGTGGCGGGCCAGCAGGCGCGCCGTCGCCCGCCCCACCTGCGGGATGCCGAGGGCATAGATCAGGCGCTCCAGCGCAATCGTCCGCCGCTCGCCGAGCGCGCGCACGAGGTTGCGGACCGACTGCTCTCCCCACCCCTCGCGCTCGGCGATTTCCTCGGTCCGGCCGGGAAGCCTGAAGATGTCGGCCGGCGTCTTGATGAGGCCGTCCTTCCAGAACGCCTCGATGTGCTTGCCGCCCAATCCCTCGATGTCGAAGGCGTCGCGCGACACGAAGTGCCGAAGCCGTTCGACCGCCTGGGCCGGGCAAATCAGGCCGCCGGTGCAGCGCCGGGCGACCTCCCCCTCCTCGCGCACCGCTTGGCTGCCGCATTCAGGGCAGACCTCGGGAAAGACGAAGGGGCGGCTGCCGGCCGGCCGCTTCTCCAGCACCACCTCAACCACCTGCGGAATGACGTCGCCGGCCCGCTGGACGATCACCCTATCGCCCTCGCGAACGTCCTTGCGGGCGATCTCGTCCTCGTTGTGCAACGTCGCGCGCGACACCACGACGCCGCCCACGGTCACCGGCTCGAGATGCGCCACCGGGGTCAGCACGCCGGTCCGGCCCACCTGGATATCGATCCTGTTGAGCACGGTTTCGGCCCGCTCGGCCGAGAACTTGTGGGCGATGGCCCAGCGCGGCGCCCGGCTGACGAAGCCCAGGCGCTCCTGCCAGTCCAGCCGGTTGACCTTGTAGACCATGCCGTCGATGTCGTAATCGAGCGTGGCGCGCTGGCTTTCCATGGCGGCGTAATGGGCAAGCAGCGCATCCGCGCCCGTGCAGACGACAACCAGGGGGTTGGTGCGAAAGCCCCAGCTGCGCAGCAGTTCCAGGAATTCCCCCTGGCTTTTCACCGGCAGCCGGCTGACCTCGCCCCAGGCATAGGCGAACATGCGAAGCGGCCGCTGGGCGGTGATCCCGGCGTCCAACTGGCGCAGGCTGCCGGCGGCGGCGTTGCGCGGGTTGGCGAAGATCTTGCCGCCCCTTTCCTGCTGGCGGACGTTGAGCGCGGCGAAGTCGGCCCGCGACATGTAGACCTCGCCGCGCACCTCGAAGACGGCCGGCACCTCGCCCGCCCGGATCTCGGTGGGGATGTCGTCCAGCGTGCGCAGGTTGGCGGTGACGTTCTCGCCGGCCGCGCCGTCGCCGCGCGTCGCCCCCTGGACCAGCCGGCCTTGCTCGTAACGCAGCGACACCGAAAGCCCGTCGATCTTGGGCTCGGCGACGATTTCCAGCGGCTCCGCCTCCGGCAGGTTGAGGAAGCGGCGGATGCGGGCCAGGAATTCCCGCACGTCCTCGGCGGAAAACGCGTTGCCCAGCGACAGCATCGGCTTGGCGTGGACCACCTTCTCGAAGCCGGCGGCGACGGGAGCGCCGACCCGCCGGGACGGACTGTCGGACCGCACCAACTTGGGAAAGCGCGCCTCGATGGCCTCGTTGCGCCGGCGCAGGGCGTCGTATTCGGCGTCCGATACCGTCGGCGCGTCGTTCTGGTGATAGGCCCGATCATGGGCGGCGATCTCGGCGGCCAGCGCCGCCAGTTCGGCCTCGGCTTCCCGTTGCGTCAGATCCTCGACGGCAAGCATTCGCAGATCGCGCTCGTTCATGCCGCCCCGCCCCCGGCGAGCAGGCTGTCGGCGGCGGCGCGGGCCTCGTCGGTGACCCGGGCGCCTGCCAGCATGCGGGCGATTTCTTCCTTGCGCTCGCCGGCCGAGAGCGCCTCGACCCGGGTGACCGTGGCGGCGCCGTCGATCTTCTTGGAAACCCGCCAGTGATGGGCGCCCCGCGCCGCCACCTGCGGCGAGTGGGTGACGACCAGCACCTGGAAGCGGACGGCCAGGCGGGCCAGCCGTTCGCCGACGGCATCGGCCACGGCGCCGCCGACGTTGGCGTCGACCTCGTCGAAGACGATGGTGGGCACCGGGTCGGCCTGGGCCAGGACCGCCTTCAGGGCCAGCATGAAGCGCGACATCTCGCCGCCCGAACTGATCTTGTTGAGCGGCCCCGGCGGCGTTCCCGGATTGGTCGCCACCTCGAAGGCGACGGCATCCGAGCCGTGCTCGCCCCAGGCCCCCTCCTCCAGCGCGTCGATGCGGGTGCCGAAGCGCGCGCTGCCAAACTTGAGCGGGCCCAGCTCGCCGGCCATCGCCTTGTCCAGGCGCGCCGCCGCGGCCAAGCGCTTCTCGCGCAACGCGCCGGCGGCCGCGACATAGGCCGCGCGGGCCGCCGTCGCTTCCGCCTCCAGGCGGCGCACCCGGCCGCCGCCGTCCTCGATATCGCCCAGCTTCGCCTTGAGCCCGTCGAGGACCGCCGGCAGCCGGTCGACATCGACGCCGTGCTTGCGCGAAAGGGTGCGCAGGGCGAACAGCCGTTCCTCCACCTTCTCCAGGTTGCGCGGATCGAGGTCCATGTCGGCGCTGGCCCGATGCAACAGCACGACGGCCTCGGCGGCCTCGACCGCCGCCCGGTCGAGGGCGGCGAGCGCCGCGTCGAGGCGCCCTTCCGCCTTGTCGGCGACCCGTTCCAGGGCCCGCGCCGCGCCGCGCAACGCCGCTTCCACCCCGGCCCCGGCGGAAAGGTCCGCGGTCGCCTGGTTCATCGCCTCGATCAGCTTCTCGGCGTGCATCATGACGGCGCGCCGCTCGGCCAGTGCCGCCTCCTCGCCGGGCTGGGGCGCCAGGGCCTCCATCTCGTCGACGGCATGGCGCAGGAACTCCTCCTCGCGCCGGGCCTGGGCCAAGTCGGCTTCGGCCCGCTCGAACGCCTCGACGGCCGCCCGCCAAGCGCGATGGGCCCCGGCGGCGGTGGCCCCCTCGGCGGCGAGCCCGCCATAGGCGTCCAGCAGCGCGCGATGGGTGGCGGTATGCATCAGCCGCTGATTGTCGAACTGGCCATGGATTTCGACGCAGGCGTCGCCGATCTGGCGCAGCAGCGAGACGCTGACCGGCTGGTCGTTGACGAAGGCCCGCGAGCGGCCGTCGGCGCCGACGATGCGGCGCAGGATCAGCTGTCCGCCGCCGTCCTCGATCCCCTGCTCGGCCAGCAGCGCCTCCGCCGGATGGCCGCCATCGACGTCGAAGGCCGCCGCCACCGTGGCCTGCGCCGCGCCATGGCGCACCAAGCCGGCTTCGGCCCTTTCGCCCAGGGCCAGCCCAAGGGCATCCAACAGGATGGATTTGCCGGCCCCGGTCTCGCCGGTCAGCACGCACAGCCCCGGCTGGAAGGTCAGATCCAGCCTTTCGATGAGGACGACGTCGCGGATGGACAGGCTGCGCAGCATCCAGCGGACCGGATCACCAGAACTTGAACCAGGACTCTTTTTTCGCGGGGTCGGTCTCGATCTTCTCGACCTTCGGCGGCTCCGCATCGCCTTCCCAGAACTTGTACCAAGCGGTCTCCTGGGGCCGGATGCGCTTCTGCTCGAGCAGTTCGTAGGCGTCGACATACCATTCGCTGCCCGGGAAATTGTGGCCGAGCACCGCCGCCGTGCGCCTCGCCTCCTCGCTCAGGCCGAGCGCCAGGTAGGCCTCGGTCAGCCGCAGCAGCGCCTCGGGGACATGGGTCGTCGTCTGGTGATTGTCGACCACGTAGCGGAAGCGGTTGATCGCCGCCAGATAGTGGCCCTGGCGCAGGTAGTAGCGGCCGATTTCCATGGTCTTGCCGGCCAGATGGTCATGGGTCAGGTCGATCTTGAGCCGGGCGTCCTTGGCATAGGTGCTGTCGGGAAAGCGGGTGATCAGTTCGTCCAGGGTCTTCTTGGCTTCCTGGGTCATCTTCTGATCGCGCCGGACGTCGGAAATCTGCTCGTAATAGCAGAGCGCCTTCAGGTAGTAGGCATAGGGCGTGTCGCGGTTGGACGGGTGAAGCTGGATGAAGCGGTCCAACGCCACGATCGCCTCGTCGTAGGCGCTTTTCTGATAGTGGCCGTAGGCGGCCATCAATTGGGCCTTGGTCGCCCACGACGAATAGGGATGCTGGCGCTCGACCTCGTCGAACTGCCGGGCGGCGGTGTCGTACTTCCCGGTCTGCAGCGCGTCCATGGCCTCGTTGTAGAGCTCCTCGATCGGCCGCTCGACATAGAGCTCCTCCTTGCTCGCGCAGGCGGCGAGCAGAAGGGCAAAGGCGAAAGCCGCGAGGCTGAGCGGTGTCCTTCCACGGGTCATGGGATCGGGTCATTCTCCGGCGGGTTCGGCGATCGCCCGGCGCGATCGGCCCGTTGCCGCGGACTATACCACGGCCGCTTCAAATGTCGTTAGGATGATACGCACAACGCCGCGCCGCGCAAGGCCCTAGGCCCGCCGGCGCGTCACACGTCGATCGAAGAGGAAACCGCCCTCAGGCCGTCGCGGCCAGCCCTACCGGCATATCGTCGGCAATCGAAGCCCGCATCGCCGGCGCTTCCGCCCCCGCCACCCTGACGGTGTCGTAGCACCAGGCGTCGGGCTGGGCGAAAAGCTGCCGCAGCAGGCGGTTGGTCAGCGCATGCCCCGAGCACCGGCCGTCGAACCGCCCGATGATCGGCGCGCCGGCGGTGTAAAGGTCGCCGACCGCGTCCAGCGCCTTGTGACGGACGAACTCGTCCTCATAGCGCAGGCCGTCCTCGTTCAGCACCTTGTCGCCGCTGACCACCACCGCGTTTTCCAGCGAGCCGCCGCGGGCAAAGCCGTTGGCCCACAACTGCTCGACCTCGTGCAGGAAGCCGAAGGTGCGGGCCCGCGACAGTTCCTTCTTGAAGGTGCCGTTGACCAGTCCCAGCAAAAGGGCCTGGCGCCCGACCAGGGCGCTGTCGAAATCGATCTCGAAACCGACCGCGAAGCTGTCGGCCGGATAGAGCGCCGCGATGCCGCTCTTGCCGCCGTCGACGACCACCGGCTTGAGCACGCGCACGCCGCGGCGGGCCACGCCCAGGTCGCGCACGCCGGCACACTCGATCAGGAAAACGAAGGGCTCGGCGCTGCCGTCCATGACCGGCACTTCGGGACCGTTGATCTCGATCTCGACGTTGTCGATCCCGCAGCCGGCCAGCGCCGCCATCAGATGCTCGATGGTCGAAACCACCACCCCCTCGCCGTTGCCGACGACGGTGCACAGCCGCGTATCCACGACATGATCCCAGCGGGCGGGGATGACGGCGCCCTTGCCCGCGATGTCGGTCCGCCTGAAGACGACGCCGTGACCGGCCTCGGCCGGCTTCAGAACCATCGATACCTTGGCCCCGCTATGGAGCGCCACGCCCGAACAGCCGATGGGGCTCTTCAGCGTCTTCTGGGTATCGATGCGCTCGTCGGTCAAGGTCTCGACCCGGCGGCGTCTGATCTCGGAAAATCCCATCTTCGGTGTCTTTCCCCGGTGGTTCCCGGCATCGGCTGCACGCCGAAAAACCCTTGGACCGAAAGCAGTTAAAGAAAAAGTGCCACGAGGGTTGATATACCCACCAACCCCGTGGCACTCAAATCAATCATTGTTTCTAATTGTTTCCGTGCAACCGATTGTTTTTCCTCAGTTTGCTTGCCTCCTCAGGAAGGCCGGAATATCCAGCAGGTCGTCGCCGGACTGGGAGTCCTGCAAACGGTCCGACGGGTCGAGGCCGCCGATCTCGGATTGCTCCTTCGTCGCCGGCATCGGAACCGGCGCCGGCTCGGCCCTCGGCTTGGCCGCCCGGCCGGTTCCGGTCACCTTCTCGAACAGGCTGGGGCCGCGCGGTTTGGCGGCCTCGACGTGGGGCCGTTCGACCGCCCGGGCTCCGTTGGCCATCGCCGCGCCGGCGAACGGATCGGCCCGGCGTGGCGGCATCGGCTGGTCGTTGCGACCGACCGGCCGCGCCGGAATGAAGGTCTCCCGCGCGTTGACCGACGGCGCCGCCGCCGGGGCCGGCACCTGATCGGAGGGTGCCGCCACGAAGTGATCCAGCGCCCCCGGCTCGACCTCGGCGACCGCCTGTTCGGCGGCGACCTCCTCAGGCTTGACGGCGGCCGTTTCCTCGGTTTCGGCGACAACTTGCTGGGTCGCCGGCATCGACACGACGGAACCCAGCGGCGAGGCGTACGCCTCGGCCGGAACGGCCTTCTTGCGCTCGATCGCCCGCTCGGCCCGCGCCTTGGCAAGGACATCCAGCGTCACCGGCGCCGGCTGGGTCTGCGACTGGGTGCTCATGCCGGTGGCCACCACCGAGATGCGCATCTTGCCGTCGAGGCTGGCATCGAAGGTCGAGCCGAAGATGATGAAGGCGTCGCCGTCCACTTCGGCACGGATGCGGTTGGCCGCCTCGTCGACCTCGAAAAGGGTCATGTCGGTGCCGCCGGTGATGTTGATGAGGACGCCCTTGGCCCCCTTCATCGAGGTGTCGTCGAGCAGCGGGTTGGCGATGGCCGCCTCGGCCGCCTCCAGCGCGCGACGCTCGCCCTCGGCCTCGCCGGTGCCCATCATGGCCTTGCCCATCTCGCTCATCACCGAACGGATGTCGGCGAAGTCGAGGTTGATCAGGCCGGGCATCACCATCAGGTCGGTGACCCCGCGCACGCCGGAATAGAGCACGTCGTCGGCCATCTTGAAGGCGTCGGCGAACGTCGTCTTTTCGTTGGCCACCCTGAACAGGTTCTGGTTGGGGATGATGATCAGGGTATCGACGTACTGTTCCATATCGTTGATGCCGGCCTCGGCGATGCGCATGCGGTGCATGCCCTCGAAATGGAACGGCTTGGTGACGACGCCGATGGTCAGGATGCCCATCTCGCGGGCCGCCCGGGCGACCACCGGCGCGGCGCCGGTGCCGGTGCCCCCGCCCATGCCGGCGGTGATGAACACCATGTTGCTGCCTTCCAGGTGATGGACGATCTCGTCCATCGTCTCCTCGGCGGCGGCGCGGCCCACTTCGGGCCGGTTGCCGGCACCCAGGCCCTGGGTGACGGTTGCGCCAAGCTGGATGCGGGTGTCGGTGCGCGCCTGCGCCAACGCCTGGGCGTCGGTATTGGCGACCACGAAATTGACCCCCTCCAACTCGGCCTGGATCATGTTGTTGACGGCGTTGCAGCCAGCGCCGCCGACGCCGAAGACCGTGATACGCGGCCGCAGCTCGGGCACTTCGCTGGTGGTCGGCAGGCTCAGGTTGATGCTCATAATTCCCTCCGAAAAACTGACGAAGCCAAGATATTCCCTGTGTGTTGCCGTCCGCGGGCGGCGATGCCGGGGGTCCGCCCCCTCGGCGGGCCGGTCAGGTCGAACGTTCTCCCTCTAGAAATTCTCACGGAGCCATTGCCCGAAGCGGCCGAACCGCCCGTTGGGCACCTCTGTTGGGCGGTAGGGCGAACTGACCGCCGCCGCCGGGGTTCGAATCGCGTACTTCAGCAGTCCCGCGCAGGTCGAAAAGGCCGGACCGCCGGTCGCCTCGGCCATGCCGCGGATGAACTGCGGCCGGCCGAGCCGGACCTGCTTGTCGAGGATCATTCCGGCCACCTCGCGCACGCCCGACAACTGGCTGGCGCCGCCGGTCAGCACGACGCGCCGCCCGGCCACCTTGTCGAAGCCGGCTTCCTCCAGGCGGGCCCGCACCATCTCGAAGGTCTCCTCGATGCGCGGCCGGATGATGCTGACCAGCATCGAGCGCGGCACCGGATTGGCCTCGGAGTCCGACTCCTCGCCGATGACCGGCACCTTCAGCACCTCGCGGTCGTCGGACGGCGTCGGCATGGCGCTGCCGTAGAGCGTCTTCATGCGCTCGGCATGGGCGACCGGGGTGGAGAGGCCGCGGGCGATGTCGTTGGTGACGTGCATGCCGCCGACCGGGATGCCGTCGGTATGGATCAGCTCGCCGTCGAAATAGACGGCGATGGTGGTGGTGCCGCCGCCCATGTCGATGAGGGTGACGCCCAGCTGCTTCTCGTCGTCGACCAGGCAGGCCAGCGACGAGGCCAGCGGCGAGACCACCCTGGCGTCGATTTCGAGATGACAGTGGGCGATGCAGGTGGCCAGGTTGCGCAACGCGCCGCCGCTGGCGCTGATCACGTGGACATTGGCGCCCAGCCTTTCCCCGAACATGCCGCGCGGGTCGGCCACCCCGCGCTGGCCGTCGATGCTGTAGCCGACCGGCAGGGTGTGGATCATCTCGTGATCGGCCGGGCGGCCGTGGTTGAGCACGTGGGGGTCGAGCACCTGGCGCAGATCGGCGTCGCCGATCTGGTGGCCGGCGATGGAAATCTCGTAGGCGATCAGCCGCGAAACGGGCTCGCCGCCCGACAGGTTGACAATGACCTCGCGGATGTTCTCGCCGGCCATCTGCTCGGCCGCCTCGACGGTGGCGCGGATGGAATCGGCGGCGGCCTCCATGTCGACGATGGTGCCCGAGCGGATGCCGCGCGACAGCTGGTGGCCCATGCCGACGATCTGCAGCCCGGTGTCGCCCCCGGTCCTGGCGATGAAGCAGACCACCTTGGTGCTGCCGATATCGAGCGCGGCAACCAGGCCGTTGCGCACTTTCGGGGTCGTGCCGTTCGTCTTCATCCGTCTACCGCTCTTCGATCCGTCGCCATGGGCTTGCGGGCGTCTCACGTTTCGGTGCCGGGCTCGAGCCCCTCGGACTGGCGCGCCTTCTGCACGATCAGGCGGTCGGGAAGCCTGAGATCGAGCACGCCGACGTCCTTGGCCAGCACGTGATGGGTTCGTTCGTAATCGGCCAGCCGGTTCCAGGCCGATCCCGTGTTCTCCTCGGGCAGGCGCACGTCGATGCCGTTGTCGAGGCGAACGTTCCAGCGCCGGCCGCCGACCCGCACCGCCGCCTTCACCCGCGCCATCAGGTCGGGCTGGTTCCACAGCGTCTCCAGCAGGCGGGCGGTGTGCACCGGGGCGTCCTCGCCGACCACCAGCAGCAGGTGGGCGAAGCGCTCCAGCTTGCCGTCGGGGATCACCTGGCCGTCGCGGTCGATGAGCGCGAACCGGCCCTGGTGCTGCCACACCGCCAGCGGCCGCCGCTCGACGACGCGCAGAAACACGGTGTCGGGCAGCCGGCGCTGCACGGACGCCGATTTGACCCACGGCAGGGCCTCGACCCGTTGCTTGGCGGCATCGGGATCGAAGGCCAGGATGGGGGCGCCGCGGGCCAGGCGCACCGCCTTCAGCAACTCGTCGCGCGGCGTTTCCTGGCGGCCGAGGACCAACACGTTTTCGACCCGGAAGCCCATCTCGGCGGTCGTCGCGATGACCGCCCAGCGGGCCTTGGCGGCGACGTTCGCAGCCCAGCCCGACTGCCACATCCACCAGCCGCCGGCCGTCGCGCCGGCGATCGCCGCGACGGCGGCCAGCGCGACCACATGGCCGCTTTTCCAAAGAGGCTTCACCCGTGGGCGGGGCTGGCCCCTTTTCTTCGACGTCGAGGATGTCCACGGTCTCATCGATCGCACTCCGCACTCTCAACCATCCAGGTGCACAGTTCGGCAAACGAGATGCCGGTATGCGCCGCCTGTTCGGGCACCAGGGACGTCGGCGTCATCCCGGGTTGCGTGTTCACTTCCAGCAGGAAAAGGGTGTCGCCGTCGTAGCGGAAGTCGGCCCGGGCCACGCCCCGGCAGCCGAGCACCGCGCAGGCGCGGGCGGACAGCCGCAACGCCTCGTCGTAGACCTCGGCATCGAGCGGCGCCGGCAGCAGGTGCCGCGAGCCGCCGGCGGCATACTTGGCGTCGTAGTCGTAGAAGCCGTGTTCGGTGGTGATCTCGGTCACCGCCAGCGCCCTGTCGCCCATGACCGCGACCGTCAGTTCGCGGCCGGGGATGAAGCGCTCGACCATCGCTTCCGCGCCGAACGGCCAGCGCTCGATCACCGTGTTGATGTCGCCCTGCTCGCGGATGATGAAGACGCCGACGCTCGAGCCCTCGTTCGGCGGCTTGACGACATAGGGGCGCTCCAGCGGGTCGCCTTCCTTGAGCTCCTCCAGGGTGACGACGGCATCCTCGGCGACCGGAATGTCGGCCGCCCAGAACAACCGCTTGGCCGCCGGCTTGTCCATGGCGAGCGCCGAAGCGAGCAGGCCGGAATGGGTGTAGGGAATGTCGAGGATATTGAGCAGCCCCTGGATGCATCCGTCCTCGCCGAAGCGGCCGTGCAACGCGTTGAAGACGACGTCGGGCCGCGGGAACAGGCGGGTCAGCAGCGCCCCCACGTCGCGCTGCACGTCGATGGCGGTCACCCGATAGCCGGCTTCGCGAAGGGCGGTGGCGCAGGCCGCGCCGCTGACCAGCGACACCTCGCGCTCGGCCGACCATCCCCCCATCAGAACGGCGACGTGCTTGGTCATGCCGAATCCCTCCGTTTGCCGGGATCGGCGGTGCCGATGCGGCGGATTTCCCATTCCAGATCGACGCCGGCGGTCTCGCGGACGCGACGGCGGACCTCTTCGCCCAGGTCCTCGAGGTCGGCGGCGGTCGCCTCGCCGGTATTGATCAGGAAGTTGCAGTGCTTTTCCGACACCATGGCGCCGCCCCGGCGCAGGCCGCGGCAGCCGGCCTGTTCGATCAGCTGCCACGCCTTGGCGCCGGGCGGATTCTTGAACGTGCTGCCGCCGGTGGCGATGCGCAGCGGCTGGGTGGTTTCCCGTTCCTTCTGGATGTGCGCCATGCGCCGGGCGATGTCGTCGCGTCGGCCGGGCACCCCCCGCAGGGTCGCCGCCACCACGATCCAGTCCTCGGGGATCGAGGTGCGGCGGTAGGAAAAGCCGATGTCGGCGGCGGCGAGCTCGTGCGCCTTGCCGGCGCCATCAATGGCGCGGGCCCTGACGACCACATCCTTCATCTCGACGCCGTAGGCGCCGGCGTTCATGCGCACCGAGCCGCCGACGGTGCCGGGAATGCCGCTCAGGAATTCCAATCCCTCGGTCTCGGCCTCAAGGGCGGCCCTGGCCACCTGGATGGCCATGGCGCCCGAGCCGGCCTCGATCTCGGTCCCCTTGGCCTTGATGTCGGCGAAACCGCGGCCGAGGCGCACCACCACCCCCGCCACCCCGCCGTCGCGCACCAGCAGGTTGGAGCCAACGCCGATGACCGTGACCGGCAGGTCGAGGGGCCGCCTGGCCAGGAAGCTGGCGAGGTCGTCGGCATCGGCCGGCTTGAACAGCACCTCGGCCGGACCGCCCACCTTGAACCAGGTGACGCGGGCGAGATCGAAGTCGGGCAGGTATTCGCCGCGGACCTTGGGCAGGTGCTCGATCAGCCGAGAATGTCCATGAACGGTCATCGGGCGGGTCCTCCCGCATCGCCGTAGCGCAGCCGGGTCAGGGCGGCCGGCAGGGCGTTGGCCCAGGTGGTGACGCTGCCGGCGCCCAGGCAGACGACCAGATCGCCGGGACGCGCCAGGTCGTTGATCACGCCGGCCAGATCGGCGGGGTCGGCCAGCGGCATCACCAGCCGGTGGCCGTGGGCGCGCAACCCTTCGACCAGGGCGGTCTTGTCGATTCCCTCGATGGGCGCCTCGCCGGCCGGATAGACGTCGGCGACGACCACCGCGTCGGCGTCGTTGAAGCAGGTGCAGAAACCCTCGAACAGGTTTTGCAGGCGCGAATAGCGGTGCGGCTGGACGACGGCGATGACTTTATTCGCCTTGGCCTCGCTGCGCGCCGCGCGCAGCACGGCGGCGATCTCCACCGGGTGGTGACCGTAGTCGTCGATCACCGTGATGCCGTCGACCTCGCCGGTGCGGGTGAAGCGACGCTTGACCCCCCGGAAGGTGGAAAGCGCTTGGCGCAGCACCGCCTCGTCAAGGCGCATCTCGTTGGCCACCGCCACCACGGCCAGCGAGTTCTGGACGTTGTGGTCGCCCACCATCGGCAGGACCATCCCGGTAAGCGTCCGGCTGTCGCCGGCCTTGCGGTCGGTCAGCACGACGTCGTAATGGGTGGCGCCGGGCACGGTTTCCAGATTGATGGCGCGCACGTCGGCCTGCGGGCTGAAACCGTAGGTGACGATCTTGCGGTCGGTGACGTGCGGGATTAGCGCCTGCACCTCGGCGTTGTCGATGCACAGCGCGGCGAAGCCGTAGAAGGGGATGTTCTCGACGAACACCCGGAAGGCGGCGCGCAGCGCATCGAACGTCCCATAGTGGTCGAGGTGCTCGGGGTCGATGTTGGTGACGACGGCAATCGTCGCCGGCAGCTTGACGAAGGTGCCGTCGGATTCGTCGGCCTCGGCGACCAGCCAGTCGCCGCTGCCCAGGCGGGCGTTCGACCCGATGGCGTTGATGATGCCGCCGTTGATCACCGTCGGGTCCATACCGGCGGCATCGAGAAGGGCGGCGATCATCGAGGTGGTGGTGGTCTTGCCGTGGGTGCCGCCGATGGCGATCGACCATTTGAGGCGCATCAGCTCGGCCAGCATCTCGGCCCGCCTGACCACCGGGATCAGCCGCTCGCGGGCCGCCGCGACTTCGGGGTTGTCGCGCTTGACGGCCGAGGACACCACCAGCACCTGGGCCTCGCCCAGGTGCTCGGCCGCATGGCCGACGGTAACGGGAATGCCCAGCGCCCTGAGGCGCAGCACGTTGGCGTTTTCCGCCACATCGCTGCCCTGGATGACATAGCCGAGGTTGTGCAGGATCTCGGCGATCCCGCTCATGCCGATACCGCCGATGCCGACGAAATGCATGGGGCCGAGGTCGAGGGGAAGCGCCATCAATTGGGCCTCCCGGGCTGGGCGTCGCCGCCGCGATCCATCAGGTCCATCACCATGTCGGCCAGCCGGACCGCGGCATCGGGCCGCCCGACGGCGCGCGCCGCGGCGGCCGCCCGATCCAGCGTCGCCGGCACGGCCAGCAGGGATTCCAGGCGGGCCGCCAGGGCCGGCGCCGTGAAACCGTCCTGCGGCATCAGCCAGCCGCCGCCGGCCTCGGCAACGGCGTGGGCGTTGAACGACTGGTGGTCGTCGATGGCATGCGGATAGGGCACCAGGATGGCCGGCCGGCCGACCGCCAGCATTTCCGCCACCGTCGAGGCGCCGGAACGGGCGATCAGCAGATGGGCCGCCGCCAGGCGTTCCGGGATGTCGTCGAAGAAACTCTTGAGCTCGGCTTCGATGCCGCCCGCCCGGTAGGCGGACGTCGCCGCCTCCAGGTCCTCCGGCCGGCATTGCTGAACGATGGCCAGCCGGCAGCGCAACGCATCCGGCAGCAGGCCGATGGCCGCCGGCACGACCTGGGAAAAGACCCGTGCGCCCTGGCTGCCGCCGACCACCATCAGGCGGATCGTTCCGTCGAGGGCCGGGGGAGCGTACGGCCGCTCGCGCATGGCAAGCACGGCGGCGCGCACCGGCATACCGGTGTGGACCACCCGGTCGGCGCCGCGCTCGGGGATGGCCTGGCAATCGGCGAACGACGTGGCGATGCGCGAAACGCGGCCTGCCAGCAGCCGGTTGGCCCGCCCGAGAACGGCGTTCTGTTCGTGGACGGCGGTGCGCCGGCCGCCCAGGGCCGCCGCCGCCATGGTCGGCACCGAGGCGTAGCCGCCAAAGCCGATCACCGCCGCCGGCTGGAGGCGTGCGAGCAGGCGACGGGCCTGCCAGGTACCGATGACCAGTTCGACGCCGCCGCGCAGGCGGGCGGCCACGCCCTTGCCGGCCAGGCCGCCGGCCCGGATGCGGTAGGTTTCGGTACCGGCCAGGAAGGTGCCCCGCGCGGAGCCTCGCTGATCGGTGATCAGGGCGACGCGGCAGCCGCGGCCCAGCAGTTCGCGGCCCAGCGCCTCGGCCGGGAAGACGTGGCCGGCGGTACCGCCGGCCGCCAGGACGACAAGGGGGGTGGCGGGCGCGCTCATTCGCCGAAATCCTGGTGCGGACGGGCGCGGGTCAAGGCCAGCACCATGCCCATGGTCAGCGCCAGTGCGATCATCGACGAGCCGCCGTAGGAAATGAACGGCAGCGTCATGCCCTTGGGCGGCATCAGGCGGACGGCCGAGGCCATGTTGATGATGGCCTGCAGCCCGAACAGCACCAGCAGGCCCGACACCGCCAGCACGACGAACAGGTTTTCCTCCTTGAGGATGCGCGCGAAGCCGCGCAGCACGACGAACGTGAACAGCGCGACGATCAGCAGGCAGACGATGAGGCCGAATTCCTCGCCGGCCACCGCGAAGATGAAGTCGGTGTGGGCGTCGGGCAGCACCGCCTTGATCTGGCCCTCGCCGGGGCCGCGGCCGAACAGGCCGCCGTTGCGGAAGGCCTCCAGCCCGCGCGCCACCTGATAGCTGTCGCCGATGGCGGGGTCGAGGAAGCGGTCGACCCGGCTCTGCACGTGCGAGAAGGTGAAGTAGGCGCCGACCCCGGCCCCCAGGAAGATGGCGCCGATGGCCCCCACCCAGGTCAGCGGCAGGCCGGCGATGAACAGCTGCACCCCCCAGATGGCGGCCACCAGGATGGTCATGCCGACGTCGGGCTGCAACAGCAGCAGTCCGGCCACCACCGCCAGCAGGATGGTGGCGACGCCGTAACCGGGGAAGCCGTCGTCCATGCGCCGCTCGGCCAGCATCCAGGCGGCCATGACGGCGAAGCTGGGCTTGACGAACTCGGACGGCTGGATCGTCAAGGAACCGATCTGCAGCCAGCGGACGGCGCCCTTGGTCTCGACGCCGAAGAACAGCACCCCCACCATCATCACCAGCGACGCCACCAGGATGAGGGCAGCCAGCCGGCGCACGCCCTTAACCGACAGCAGCGAGGTCGAAATCATGATGGCCAGCGCCAGCGGCAGGAAGACGAACTGGCGGCGGGCGAAGTGGAAGGTTTCCAACCCGATACGCTCGGCGACCGGCGGCGAGGCGGCCAGCGTCAGCACGGCGCCCACGCCGACGATGGCGAACAGCGCGGCCAGGGTCCAGCGGTCCACCGTCCACCACCACCGTCCGACCAGGCTGGTATCGGTGCGTCCGATGCTCATGACGCCGCCCTCCGGCCGTTGGCCAGGTCGGCGACCAGATCGCGGAAGACGTCGCCGCGGTGCTCGAAGCTGGTGAACTGGTCGAAGGACGCGCAGGCCGGCGACAGCAGGACGACGGCGCCCGGGATCGCTTCGGCGACGGCCAGCTTATGGGCTTCCCGCACCGCCGCCTCGAGCGTGCCGCAGCGGCTGACCGGAACCTGGCCGGCCAGCGTCTCGGCGAAGGCCGCCTCGGCGGCGCCGATCAGGAGGGCGCGGCGGATGCGCGGATAGTAGGGCTCGATGCCGGCGAGGCCCCCTTCCTTGGGCAGGCCGCCGGCGATCCAGTAGATGGCGTCGTAGCAGGCCAGCGCGCGTGCCGCGGCGTCGGCGTTGGTCGCCTTGCTGTCGTTGATGAAGGCGATGCCGCCGACGCTGGCGATGCGCTCCTGGCGGTGGGCGAGGCCGGGATAGGTGACGAGCGCCCTGGCGATCGCCTCACGCTCGATGCCGACGGCGCGCGCCGCGGCATAGGCGGCGGCGGCGTTCTGCCAGTTGTGCTCGCCGGGAAGCGTCGGCGCCTCGGCGAGGTCGACGACCGCGCGCATGGCGCCTTCCATGTCGTCGACCAGCCGGCCGCCGGCGGCGAACACGCCCTTCGACACCCGCCGCAGGCACGAGATCGGCACCACGCGGCGCCCGCCTTCGGTCTTGAACTCCTCGAAAATGGCCCGCGAGCGGTCGTCGTCGACACCGACGATCGCCATCATGTGCGGCTTCTGGTGGCGGAAGATGCGGCGCTTGGCGGCAACGTAGCCGTCCATGCCGCCATGCCGGCCGAGGTGGTCGGGCGACAGGTTGATGAAGACGGCGACGTCGAAGGCGGCCTCGTCGATAAGGTCGAGCTGGTAGGACGACAGCTCGAGCACGTAGATGCCACCCGCTTCCAGCGGCTTGAGCCCGAGGGCCGGGGCGCCCAGGTTGCCGCCGACCTCGACGGTGCGGCCGGCCTCCTTGAGGATGTGGCCGATCAGCGCGGTGGTGGTCGACTTGCCGTTGGTGCCGGTAATGCCGACGTAGGTGGCCCTGGGCTGGGCCTTGGCCAGCAACTCGATGTCGCCGACGATGGGGCAGCCGGCATGACGCGCCATCGCCACCACCGGATGCGGCGCCGGATGGGTCAACGGCACCCCGGGGCTGAGCAGCAGGGCGGCGGCGGAGCGCCAGTCGCAGGTGCCCGGCTCTTGCAGCGTCACGCCCTTCGCAGTGGCGGCGGCGCGGCTTTTCACGTTGTCGTCCCAGGCCCACACGGTGGCGCCGCCGGCGGCAAGCGACAGCGCCGAAGCGATGCCGGAGCGGCCGAGGCCGAACACGGCGACCGGACGGTCGGCGAAGTGGGAAACGGTGATCATGCCCCCCTCACCTCAGCTTCAGGGTCGAAAGGCCGACCAGCGCCAGGATCGTCGCGATGATCCAGAAGCGGATGACGATGGTCGATTCGGCCCAGCCCTTCTTTTCGAAGTGGTGGTGCAGCGGCGCCATGCGGAAAACCCGGCGACCGGTCAGCTTGAACGAGACCACCTGGACCACCACCGACACGGTTTCCAGCACGAACAGGCCGCCGACGATGGCCAGCACCAGCTCGTGCTTGGTGATGACGCTGACCGAGCCCAGGGCGCCGCCCAGGGACAGCGAGCCGGTGTCGCCCATGAAAACGGCGGCCGGCGGCGCGTTGAACCACAGGAACCCCAACCCGCCGCCCGCCAGGGCGCCGCAGAATACGGCCAACTCGCCGCTGCCGGGCACGTAGTGGAGCTGCAGGTAATTGGCGAACAGGGCGTTGCCGACCAGGTACGAGATCAGCGCGAACACGGCGATGGCGATCATCACCGGCACGACGGCCAGGCCGTCGAGCCCGTCGGTCAGGTTGACGGCGTTGGACGCCCCGACCATGACGAACACGGCAAACGCGATGAAGCCCCAGCCGAAGTCGACCAGCACCTGCTTGAAGAACGGCACCGCCAGATAGCTGGCCAGCGAGGCCGGCAGCATCGACGTGATCCAAAAGGCGGCGACGACCGCGATGCCGGTGAGCAGCGCAAGCTTGGCGCGGCCGGGCAGGCCGCCGCTTTGGCGCCGGGTGACCTTCAGCCAGTCGTCGGCGAAGCCGACGGCGCCGAAGCCGATGGTGACGAACAGCGCCGCCCAGACGAAGCCGTTGCTGAGATCCGCCCACAGCAGGGTGGAGACCGTCAGCGCCAGCAGGATCATGAAGCCGCCCATGGTGGGCGTGCCCTTCTTGGTGATCAGATGGCTTTCCGGGCCGTCGAGGCGGATCGGCTGGCCGCCGTTCTGGACCTTGCGCAGGTGGCGGATGATCCGGGGGCCGAGGACGAAGGCGACGATCAGCGCCGTGATGATGGCGGCGCCGGTGCGGAACGTGAGGTAGCGCACGACGTTGAAGACGAGGAACTCGTCGGCCAGCGGGACAAGCAGATGGAACAGCATGGCGCCCCCTAACGCCCGTTGACGGTCCGGCGTGGCGCGTCGCCGCCGTTGGCGCCGAGCTTCAGCAAGGCCTGCACGATGGGGCCGGTGCGGCTGCCCGCCGAGCCCTTGACCATCACCACGTCGCCCGGTCCGACGGCGCCCCTGACCAGCGGCAACAGCGCCTCGGCGTCGGCGGCATGGCCGCCCCGCATGGCGGCCGGCAACACCCCCGACAGACAGGCCATGTGGGTTCCCGCCGTGAACACCAAGTCGATGCCATTGCGGCGCAGCGGCGCCGCCAAACCGGCATGCAGGTCGCCGGACTCGGCACCCAGTTCCAGCATGTCGCCCAGCACGGCGATCCGCCGCCCGCCCGGGCCCGGCTGGGCGACGCCCAACACCTCGAAGGCGGCGCACATGGAAACCGGGCTGGCGTTATAGCTTTCGTCGATCAGCTCGAAGGCGCCGCCCGCCATCGTCACCCGATGTCGCTGGCCACGGCCCTTCGGCAGTTCGATGACGGCAAGCGAGGCCGCCGCGTTCTTGACGTCGCCGCCGGCCGCCCACACCGTGGCCAGGACGCCCAGGCTGTTGATCACCCAGTGGCGGCCCGGCGCGCCGACGCGCAGGCGCAGCGTCTCGCCGCCCACCATCACCTTGAGGCGCGAGCCGTCGGCCTCGATGGTCGCCTCGGTCAACCTGACGTCGGCGCCGGCGTCGACACCGAAGGAAACGATCCGCGACACGCCGGCTGCCTCGGCGGAGCCCGCCAGGCGCGCGAAAAATCGGTTGTCGCGGTTGAGCACCGCCACGCCGTCGGCCTCGATGCCGTCGAAGATCTCGGCCTTGGCGTCGGCGATCGCCTCGACGCTGTCGAAGAATTCCGTGTGAACGGGTTCCACCGTGGTGACGATGGCGACGTGCGGCCGGGCCAGGCGCGACAGCGGCGAGATTTCGCCGGCATGGTTCATGCCCATCTCGAAAATGCCGATTTCGGCGTCCAGCGGCAGCCTGGACAGGCTGAGCGGCAGGCCCCAGTGGTTGTTGAGGTTGCCGGTCGTGGCGAACACCGCGTACTGCCGGCCGAGCACCGTGCGCAACGCCTCCTTGGTCCCGGTTTTCCCGACGCTGCCGGTCACCGCGATGATGCGGGCGCGCGTCCGGGTGCGGGCCGCCGCCCCCAGCTGCCGCAACGCGTCCAGGGTATCGCCGACCACCAGAAGCGGCGCCTTCTCGGAAACTTCGGGTGGGCGATGGCTGACCATCGCCGCCGCCGCACCGCCGCCGAGGGCATCGGCGACGAAGGCGTGGCCGTCGAAGTTGGGGCCCTTGATGGCGACGAACAGGTCGCCCGCCTGGATCGCCCGGCTGTCGATGGAAACGCCGGTGGCCGTCCATTCGCCACTGGCGCGGCCCCCGGTCGCCGCCATCGTCTCCGCCGCGGTCCACAGAACAGATCCGGCATGGGGCGCAACGTTCATCGTCCGACCTCCGCCACCGCTTCGCTGACCACCGTCACGTCGTCGAAAGGAATGACCTTGTCGCCGACGATCTGGCCGGTCTCGTGGCCCTTGCCGGCCACCAGCAGAACATCGTCGGGACCGAGGGCGGCGACGGCGGCGGCAATGGCCTGCCGGCGGTCGCCGATTTCGCGGGCGCGCGGACTGGCCGCCATGACCTGCCGGCGGATGGCGGCGGCATCCTCGCCGCGCGGGTTGTCGTCGGTGACGAAGGCCAGGTCGGCCAGGGTGTCGGCGATGCGGCCCATTTGGGGGCGCTTGCCGGCGTCGCGGTCGCCGCCGCAGCCGAAGACGACGAGCAGCCGTCCCTTGACGTGCGGCCGCAGGGTCTTGAGCACGGACTCCAGGGCGTCGGGGGTATGGGCGAAGTCGACGATAATGGGTGCGCCGTTGGGATGGCGGGCCGCCAGCTGCAAGCGGCCACGCACGCCCTCCAGCCCGCCCAGCGCCGCCACCGCCTTGGCGGCGTCGCTGCCGGTGGCGATGGCGAGGCCCAGGGCGCACAGGGCGTTCATCGCCTGGAAGGCGCCGACCAGCGGCAGGACGACGTCGTGGGATCGTCCCTCGACGGCAATCTTCAGCCGCTGGCTCTCGGCCAACGGTTCGCTGCGCTCCAAGCGGATGGCCTCGCCCGCCGTCCCGTAGGTGAGGACGGCGAGGCCGCGCTTGCGGGCCGCCTCGACAAACATCGGCGCCCCGGCGTCGTCGGCGTTGATCACGGCGGCGCCGTCGCCGGCGGTGACGTCGGTGAACAGGCGCAACTTGGCCGCCCCATAGGCGTCCATGGTTCCGTGATAGTCGAGGTGGTCGCGGGTCAGGTTGGTGAAGCCGGCCGCCTTCACCTTGACGCCGTCGAGCCGGTATTGGGCGAGGCCGTGACTGGAGGCCTCGAAGGCCAGATGGCTCACCCCGGCTTCGGCCAGGGCGGCAAGGTCGCGATGGAGGTCGACGGCGTCGGGCGTAGTCAGGCTGCCCTTGGTCTCGACGCCCGGCGCCACGGTGCCCAGCGTTCCCATGCTGGCGGCCTGGTGGCCCAGGCGGGCCCAGATCTGGCGCACGAAGGTGACCGTCGAGGTCTTGCCGTTGGTGCCGGTGACGGCCGCGACGGTGGCGGGCTGCCTATCGTAAAAACGCGCCGCCATCAGGGCCAGGGCGCGGCGCGGGTTCTCGGCATTGATCAGGCGGGCCGGAAGGGTTGGCGGGTAAAGCTGGGTACCGGGTGGAGCGAGCACGGCAACGGCCCCGCGGCCGAGGGCCTCGGCGATGAATTCGCGGCCGTCGGCGTGGGCGCCGGGAAAGGCGGCGAACAGATAGCCGGGCTTGACCTGGCGCGAGTCGCTGGTCAGTCCCGTGATGTCCGTGGTTCCGAATTCGGCCGCCCCGGCCAAGCCTTGAAGTTCTTCGCTCAGCAGGTCAGCGAGCCGCACGCCGGGCCTCCCTGACATCGTCGAGGGCCGCCCGCACCGCGACCACCAGGTCGCGGTTGACCGGCACGGCCTTCGGCGCGTTCTTGGGGGCGATGCCGGGCGCCGCGTCGTCGCCCGGCACACTCGGGGAAATGCCCATGAGCGGAGCGATCCGCTTGACGATCTTGCCGACCGCCGGCGCCGCGACCCAGCCGCCGGTAGCGTAGTTGTACGTCTTCTTGGTGCCGTGCGGTTCGTCGAGAAGGGCCAGCACCACATAGCGCGGCCGCTCGATGGGGAAGGCGCCGATGAAGGACGAGATCCGGGCGTCGCTGCGATAGCGGCCGTTGACTTCCTTCTCGGCGGTGCCGGTCTTGCCGCCGATGCGATAGCCCTCGACCTTGGCCTGCTTGCCGCTGCCTTCCTCGACCACCAGTTCCATCAGTTGGCGCACCTTGGCCGAGGTCTCCGGCGACAGGACGCGCTCGCCGACCAGGGGCGCGGCCCCTTCGTGGCGCAGGATGGTGGGGGTGTAGCGGATGCCGCCGTTGACCAGCGTCGCCGTCGCCGCCACCACTTGCAGGGGGCTGACCGCGAGGCCATGGCCGAAGGCGATCGTCATGGTGTTGATTTCGCGCCACTGCGCGGGAACCAGCGGCTTGCCGACCTCGGGCAGTTCGACGGCGGGCGCCGTCAGCAGGCCCAACCGGCCCAGATAGTCGCGCTGGCCCTTGGTGCCCACATCGAGCGCCATCTTGGCCGCGCCGATGTTGGACGAATGGATCAGGATTTCGGGGACCGACAGCCAGCGGTTCTCGCCGTGGTAGTCGCTGATGGTGAAGCGGGCGACGCGGATCGGCTTGCTGGCGTCATAACCGCTCTGCAGGGTGACGGTGCCGGAGTCCAGCGCCATGGCGGCGGTGAACAGTTTGAAGGTCGACCCCATCTCGTAGACGCCCTTGGTGGCGCGGTTGAAGCCGGCCTCGCCCTGCAGGGTGGCGGGCTGATTGGGATCGAAGTCGGGCAGCGACACCATGGCCAGCGTTTCGCCGGTGGCGACGTCGAGCACGATGGCGGTGCCGCCCAGCGCCCTGTATTCGGCGACGGCGGCGGAAAGTTCCTCGTGCGCGATGGCCTGGACCCGAAGGTCGATGGAAAGCTTGAGCGGCTCGTCGTCGACCCGCAGGCGCTCGTCGAACAGCTTCTCGACGCCGGCGATGCCGCGGCTGTCGACGTCGGTGAGGCCAAGCACGTGGGCGACGAGCGGCCCGTGCGGATAGACCCGCCGTTCGCCCTGATGGAATTGCAGGCCGGGAATCCCCAACCGGTTGACCTCGAACTTCTGGCTGGGGGTGAGGTTGCGATGGATCCACACGAAACGGTTGCGGCTGGACAGTTTGGCCAGCAGGTCGGCGCCGTCGAGTTCGGGCAGCACGGTCAGCAGGCGTTCGGTCGCCTCGGCAGGGTCGAGCACCTCGGTGGCGTCGGCATAGAGCGAGGCGGTGGGCAGGCTGGTCGCCAGGATCAGCCCGTTGCGGTCCAGCACCTCGGCACGGTCCATGGTGCCACTGCGCTCGCTCTCGGCCTGCGCAACCTTGGGTTCGCCCGGCTGGTCGATGGCGGTGAGGTCGACCAGTCGCCCGGCGATGGCCAGGAAGGCGAAGGCGAACACGGCGCCGGTCACCAGCACGCGGTTGCGCCCGGTCTCGAGCGCCTGCTTGCGCGCGCCATCGAGGCGGACACGGCGGAATTCCCAAGGCTTGCGAGTGGCTTGGCCGTTCTGGCCGAGCGAGGTTTCGGCGCTCATCGCTTCTCTCCGCGGCTAAGGCCGGCATCGGCGGGACGCGCCGCAACCGGCTGGACGTCGGGCGTCACCGCCGGCTGGCGTTCGGCCAAGCCGTCGAAACTGTTCATCTGGCGGGCCGAGATCGGCCCCATGCCCAGGTGCTTCTCGGCCAGCTGGCGCAGCCGGCCGGGATCGTTCAGGTGGGCCCACTCGGCACGCAGCACGTGGATGGCCCGCTCCTCGCTGACGATGCCGCGCTCGATGCCGGTCAGTTCGGCCTCGAGCTGCTGCACCTGATACTTGACCGAAAACAGCACCAGGCTGAGACCGGCGGCGACCAGCAGGGCGAACAGCGTGGTCTGGCGGATCATGACAGACCTCCGGCAAGGGCGGCGGCAGCGGTTCGCTCGGCGGCGCGCAGGCGGGCCGACCGGGCGCGCGGGTTGGCGGCGGTTTCGGCCTCGCCGGGCACCTGGGAGCGCCGGCCGAGCAACCGGAAGGTGGCGGCCGGCGCCGCCCCGTCGGCGGCCTCGGGCAGATGGCGCGAGACGTGCGGGCGGTCTTCGCTGCGCGACCTCAGGAAGGTCTTGACCCGGCGGTCCTCCAAGGAATGAAACGCGACCACGGCCAGACGCCCGCCCGCCTTGAGCACGGCCTCGGCGGCGGCAAGGCCGCGGTCGAGTTCCGCCATCTCCTGGTTGACGTGGATGCGCAGCGCCTGGAACGTGCGGGTCGCCGGGTCGATGCCGTCGCGCGACTTGGGCACGACGCGGCGCACGATGGCGGCCAGCTGCCCGGTGCGCTCGATCGGCTCGCGCTCCCTGGCCTCGACGATGGCGCGCGCCACACGGCGCGAGGCCCGCTCCTCGCCATAGGCATAGATGATGTCGGCGAGCGTTTTCTCGGGAAGGGAATTGACGGCATCCGCGGCACTGGCGCCCTCCTTCTCCATACGCATGTCGAGCGGCCCGTCCTCGCGGAACGAGAAGCCGCGCTCGGCGTCGTCGATCTGCTGGGACGATACGCCGAGATCCAGCGCCACGCCGTCGACTTCACCTAGACCGGCCGTCGCCAGGATACGGTCCATGTCGCCGTAACGGCCGCCGACGACGGTCAGGCGGCCGGGAAAATGCTTGGCCATTTCGGCGCCGCGCGCCACCGCGTCGGGATCGCGGTCTATACCCCACACCGAACAGTCGGCCGCCTCCAGCACGGCGCGGGCATAGCCGCCGCCGCCGAAGGTGCCGTCGACGTAGATGCCGCCGTCCCGGGGCGCCAGGACGGCAAGCACTTCTTTCAGCATGACCGGAACGTGGGTGGTCGGGCCCGCCATCATTCCTCCCCGCCGGCCGGCCCTGACGGCCGCAGCTTGAGGGTGGCGCCGCGGCTGCGGGCCTTCTCGAAGGTCTGCCGGGCGTGCTTGGCGTAGGTCTCGGGGGTCCAGATCTGCAGGCGGGTGCCGCGGCCGACGAACAGGGCCTCGGCGGTGATGCCGGCGTGCTCCAGGAGTTCGGGGGGGAGGACCACGCGGCCTTCCGGATCGAAGGCGAGGGGGTGGGCGTTTTCCATGATCACCGAGGCGAGCTCGTCCTGCTCGTCGGAGAAGAGGTCGAGGTCGTCGAGGCTTTGGCTGATGCGGTTCATGAAGTCTTCGCCGCAGGCCTCGATGGCGGGGTACTTGAACAGCGGATAGGCGTAGAGGCCGGCGAACGACTGATCCTTGAAGGCGTCGCGGAACGGCTTAGGGACGGAAACCCGACCCTTTCTGTCGATCTTGTTGACGTGCCTGCCGACCAACAGCGCCATTCTGACCTCTGCCATCCCCCTTGCGACCGGCCGCCGAAAGGCCCGGAAATCCTCGGCTTACGGTCGCTCCCCCACGATCCACATGGCGGGCATTCATGGGATACCATGGGATATCATGGGCGTCAATGGGATACTATTGAAATACTTGGGTTAACAAAGTGTTACTGGCCGCGGAAACCAAGGGCCCGCAAAACGGGCCACAGTGATCGCCAAAGGTTCGAGGGTGTTGCGCCCTTCTATTCAGCAACAACAATGCGGCGATATTATGTTCCCACTATGTTCTCTTGTGGCAGGCAAGGATCTTGGCGAGGACGGCAGCGGCCCGCGGACCCCTCAGCCGCGCGTCTTCAGCATGTAGCGGGCCGGCTCGGGAAGCGGCCCGAAGCCCAGCGGCCGGTAAACCCCGTGGGCGTCGCGGGTGGCCAGGACCCAGCGGTCGACGTCGGCGATCGGCGGATAGCCGACGATGGTCTCGGCCAACCAGCGGCCGAGGCCGCGACCGCGCAGTTCGGGCGCCACGAAGACATCGCTGAGCCAGGCGAAGCGGGCGTAATCGGTGACCACGCGGCCGAAACCGGCCTGCTTGCCGTCGGGCCCGTAGAGCCCGAACACCAGCGCGCGATCGAGCGAGCGCAGGAAACGATCCTCGGTCAGCTTTTCCCCCCAGTACGTGGTCCGGATGAATTGCCAGGTCGAGGCGCGGTCGATGCGGGCCTGATCGGTACTGATGACGAAGCCGTCGCGGCGCCATTCATCGAAGCTCATGGACTCCCCCTCCCCCGCCGGCCTGGAGCGACCGGATGACCAGAGCGCAATGCGATCAAACGGATTCCTCTTTTCGTCACCCCCGCGTTCGCGGGAATGACGATGAAGGAAAGCGCGATTCCCTGCAGTCGCATACCGCTCTGCGGACCATGAATCGGCAAATGTTAAGCAAAGATTAAGATGCCGCGAACGGCCGGAAAATGCGTCGTCATTACGCGTTCTCTGTGTTCAAACGCGAATCCGATCCGCCCTTTCGGCAATCACGGCGAATTCAGGGGCCTCCGCGTCATAGGCGTCACCGGCAACGTTGCCGAGGATTTCGGTCAATCGCAGGCCATGTTCGGCGAACAGGTCGCCGAGCCCCCGGGGATCGTAGCACTGGATCCAGTTGTAGCTCTCGCGGGTGCGGTTGCGCTCGACGATCGTATACTTGTGCAGGAAGAGCCGCTCGACCCCGTACTTGAACACGTTGCGGATGGCGAAATAGGGATCGGCCGACCAGAACCCGCCATTGGGCGCCGTCTCGACCGTCGTCGCCTCGGCGACACCGGCAAGGCCGGCCAGGGATTGAACGTCGAGCAGTACGCTCCCGCCCTCCGCCAGCATGGCCCGCATCCTGTCGAGAAGAACGCCGCGCTGGTCCGGGCTGAGCACGCAGAAGTCGCAAAAGATCAGGGTGATCAGGTCGAACGGCGCGTCCGGCGTCGCCTCCAGGTAGTTGCCCAGCACGTAGTCGATGGTCAAGCCGTCCCGGACGGCGGCTTCGCGGGCATAGGCAATGGAGTTCTGCGACAGATCGACACCGGTCACCGCTGCCCCGGCCCGGGCGAAGCGCGAGGTGTACAGCCCGGGGCCGCAGCCGAGATCGCACACCGCCCGGCCCGGCCCCAGGCAGAAGCGCGACGCAATCCAGGCCGCGGAACGTTCGATGAAACCGGCGGGCCGCGAGGCGAGCTCGGCGTCGGGATCGAGATGCAGTTCGAGCATCCGACGCGACACGTGCGGGTCGTTCCAAAGCTCGGGGGTGGTGTAGTGGGCGAAGGGTTGCGGACGGGCGGTGACCCGCATCAGCGTCTCGAACATTTAGGCCTCTCAAGATAACCGCTGACGTCCGCAGCCTGTGGTAAGTGCCAGACGGCCTGTAAGCCGGGTTCTGTCCCTCCGCCGCCGAGGCTTCGAAGGGGATGGCCATTCATCTGGGACGCCCGTTGCCGGACGCCTCGCGCAACCAACCCGGACGACGACGCGGAAACGCGCCTGCCGGACAAGCCGGCCCGTCGTCCCTATTCGGTTTTGCTCCCGGTGGGGTTTACCGTGCCGCCCCCGTCGCCGGGGGCGCGGTGCGCTCTTACCGCACCCTTTCACCCTTACCCTGCGAAGCTCGTAAGAGCGAAGCAGGGCGGTTTGCTTTCTGTGGCACTTTCCCTGGGGTCGCCCCCGCCGGGCGTTACCCGGCACCGTATTTCCGTGGAGCCCGGACTTTCCTCCCCCCGCCACGCTGTCGCGCACGGAAGGCGGCCATCCGGCCGTCTGGCTTCTTTAGGGTAATGCATGCCCGCGAAAGGTCAAGCGGCGGTGACGGCGGGCGCCGCCGATTCCTCCGCCGCCCCCCACTGGCCGCGCCGGGCCGCGGCCTGGCCCAACAGGCGGCGGAACACCTCGATCGGCACCCACACCATGCGTTCGGTGTCGATGGCCGCCGAAGCCGGCTCGCCGGCCATGCCCAACAGCCGGACGTATTCGAGCCCGGTCATCTGCTGGCGCTCGCGGTCGCGCAGACCCAGCGCGAAGACGATGAAACCCAGGAGCGGGCGCCGGGTCAACCCGTCGAAACGCTCCAGCGCCGTCGTCAGTTCGGCGAACAGACGGGCGTCGGGCGCGCCCCGCACCGCCTGATTGCGCCGCACCGCCGGATCGTCCGGACTGATCGAGCAGGAACATCCCGCCATGGCGTCATCCCTTGTCGTCGGGGTCTCCGGCCAGCATTCGCAGCCGGCCGAGGGTTTCGCCATCCAGGATACCGTCGATAAGGGCCGGGCGGAAGTGGCGCTGGAAGGCCATCACCGTCTTTTGCAGGTCCACCGTCTCATAGCCGACGGCGGCAAGCAGGCCGGCCGCATCGCCCTCCCCCCGCCCGGCCGCCGTACCCACCGGCCAACGGCCGAGGCCGGCCGCCGCCAGGCGCGGCCAGTCGAACAACTCTCCCGGATCGGACTTGCGCCGGGGCGCCACGTCGGAATGGCCGACCACGTTGGCGGGCGGGATGGGATGGCGGGCGACGATGTCGCGGCAAAGCGCGATCAAGGCCGCCATCTGCGCCTCGGGAAACGGGCGGTAGCCGAACTCGTGGCCGGGATTGACCAGTTCGATGCCGACGGAACGGCCGTTGACGTCGGTCTCGCCCCGCCAGAAGGCTTCGCCGGCGTGCCAGGCGCGCATCGCCTCGTCGATCAGCGCGTGCACCGCGCCGTCCTCGTCGATCACGTAGTGGGCGCCGACCTGGGCGGCCGGATCGCACAACCGGGCCAGCGCCGCCTCGGCCGTCGGCATACCGGTGTAGTGGATGACCAGCATGTCGATGGGCGTGTCGGCCGGGCGGGGCCCGAAGTTGGGGGAGCGGTAGAGGCTCATGGCCGGCATTGTGGCGCCGGGAACGATAAAACGGAAGGGCGACGACCGTCACCCGACGCCCGCCGCCTTTCCCCGCGCCCCGCGCCGGTCCCGCGCGGCCTACTTGTAGAAGCCGCACCCGAGAAGCATGGTGTCGTCGACCTTCTTCACGAAGCTCGACTTCGGCTCGACCGCCTGGGTCACCGGATTGGCCCACTTGTAGTCGACCCAGCCCTCGCCCCTGGTTTTGGCGACCTCGACGAACTCGTCGGCGAACACCTTGCCGTCGGCGTCCTTCATCTGCTGGGTGACGAGGTTCTGGCCGATCAGGTTCTTGCTGGCCCCGTGCGAGAGAACCTTCCCCTCGAAGTCGAAGACGAAGATGTAGAGGTCGCGATCCACGAAGCCGCCGTCCTTGCTCTCGAACGCCGCGAAGGCGGCCTTGGGCCCGTCCGTCTTGATCTTGGCCACCGCCTTCTCGACCAGCGCCCTGGCCTCCGCCCCGCTTCCCCGCTCGGCGGCGTTGCCGGCCAGCGGCGAAAGCAAAAGGAATGCCGCGATGAATGTCCCAACCGCCTTGGTCATGATGCCCCCCTTGGCCTGAAATGCGATTGCGTATTGATCGCACTTTAGACCGAAACGGGAATGGGGAAAAGACGTGGATGCCGGGAACAAGTCCGGGCATGGCGATCAGCAATTCCGTCATGGCCGGGCTTGACCCGGCCACCCACGACTTAGTTTCCTGTCTTCGCTGGCGTGGGGGACGCCTCGAAGACAGTCTTCAAGGCCGCTTGCGGTAACTGATGGAATCCCCGCCGCGGTCGAGAAAGCTTCCCAGGTTGACCGGACGGGCGCCGTTCCTGTCCATCCAGATGTCGTCGACGCTGTCGAGTTTTTCGCCCTTCAGGTTATAGACGTTGCCGCCCTTCGCCTGCCGACCCGCCTTGGGGGCCGCCGTGGGGGATCGGGCGGTCTTCGGATCGGCGTCGGCCATGGTCGGGCTCCGTCCCATAAGGTCCAGTCGGCGGAAGCATACCCGGTGGAAAAAACGGGGCGGCAGGCTCGGAATCTACTCAGGCCGCTCCGTTTGAGTAGAATCCGAGCCTGCCGCCGGCCATCGGCGGCCCCCATAATCAAATCCATCGGCCATGCACCGGCGCTCCGGCGCCTCCCACATCGGTACCGGACGGAACGCGACGTCATGGCGGATCATCGACGGACGATGGCGCTTGGGGCGGCGGTCGTTTCAGGCCGGCCGCGCGGGGCGATTCCATTTCCCGGACCACAACAAAGGATACCGACCATGAAAAAGATCACGACGTTCGCAACGATCCTCGGCGCCGCGACCCTTGCGGTGACCGGCGCCGCGCTGGCGGCCGAAGCGGTACCCGGCTCCGACGGCGGGGCCAGCACGCTGCTTTGGACGGCTCCGGCGGTGCCGAGCCAGCCCATCCAATGGATGCCTTCGGGGTCCACCGATCCGCGCGCGCATTCGCTCGCCATGGCGAAACCTTCGTCATCGCCCTATACGGTATCGCCGCCTTCGGCGATCGGCATGGACGTCGTCACCGCCCAGGGCGATACCATCGGCGAGGTCGACGGCATGGCCGGCAGCTGGGTCGTCGTCTCGATCGACAGCCAGCTTGGCATCGGCACCCATGACGTCGTGCTGTCGTGGCCGCAGCTTCGGCCCATCGGCACGGGTGACGCCGTGAAACTGCAAACGACGCTGTCCAAGGACGAATTCCGGACCCTTCCGGAATTCAAGCGGTAGGGTTCCGACCCTCCTGCGGACGGCATGATCGCCGCGTCGGCTTCGCGCGGGAAGGTCTACCGCTTTGGCCCTTGCGTGAAGAAAGAAAGACGTGGATGGTCGCGCTTGCCATGGGCATCCACGACTTCCTTTTCCGCCCGGCGCGGAAGCGGGATTCACAGGAATAGGCTCGCCCTACTTCGCCAGCGCCTTCTCCGCCGCCTCCACCAGAAAGCGGGAGCGGTTGCCGGCACTGGCGGCGTCGATGCGGCCCAAGAGATGGCGCGGGATCATCACGTTGACCCGTTCCGACTTCAACAGACCGGGATCGAGATCGACGAGGAAAAGGACGGCGTCCTTGCGGTGAGGGTCATCGGCCAGCCCGTCGAGGGTGGAAGGTGCCGGCACCGGTTCCCCTTCCTCCTGAAGGACGGCGATATGCCCGGCCAATGCTTCCGCCGCGTTGGCCTTCGCCTCTTCGAGGGTGCGGCCGGCCGTCACGCAGCCCGGTACGTCGGGAAATTCGACGCCGTAGTCGCTTCCCTTCTCCTTGCGCAGATAGGCGATGTAGGAAACCATCGGATTACCTCGATAACAGCTTCAGTCCGCTCTGCCGTTCGATGGCCTTGACGGTGCCTGTCGGCAGATCGCGTTTCGGGTGGGGCACCGTCACCAGAACCCGGCGCGCCGGGTGCCAAAAATGCCAATGGCTGCCGGTCGTGCGTTTATGCTGCCAACCGGCGGCCTCCAGAGTTTTGATGATCTGGCGGCTATCCATGTGTGTAATAATACACAACGAATTGGACGGCTGTCAAGGAGAAGGCCGCCCCTACCTCAACCCCCGCTCCTTGGCGACGCGGTCGTAGGCGGCGTTGATGGTGGCCATCTTCTGGGTGGCGAGGTCGATGAATTCCTGCGGCATCCCCTTGGCGATCAGGGTGTCGGGGTGGTGCTCGCGGATCAGCTTGCGGTAGGTGCGCTTGATCTCGTCGTCGGCGGTGTCGCGCTTCAGGCCCAGCACGGCGTAGGGGTCGCCGTCGGCGCCGACGGCGCCGCCCATGTGGGTGGCGCGGATGCGCTCGAAGGCGCGGCCGTCGAAGCCGAAGATGTCGGCCACCTGGCGCAGGTACTGAAGCTCGGCCTGATTGACGCCGCCGCCGGCGCGCGCAATGTGAAAGAGGCCGCCCAGCAACTCCTCCAGCATCATGCGGTCGTGGGCGAACAGTTGGGCGATCTGGGTGGCGTAGGGCTCGAAGCCGGTGGCGTCCCGCTTGGCCTCGTTGAACAGCCGCCCCACCGCCTCGGCCTCTTCGGGGGGAATGTGGAAGACCTCGCGGAAGGCGCGGATCTCGTCGGTCGTCACTTGGCCGTCGGCCTTGGCCATCTTGGCGCCCAGCACGATGACGGCCAGCGTGAAGGCGGCCTGGCGATCGGGGATGCCGAAGGCACCGAACGGGCCGCCGCCCCCCGCGAGCCGCGCCCGGCCGGCCTGGCGGTTCTTGTCGACCATCACGTGGCCGGCGAAGGCTCCCATCAGGGCGCCCAGCGGCCCGCCCAGGGCGAAACCGGCCACACCGCCCAGAACCTTACCCCAAATGCTCATGGTCTTCCCTTCGCGTCCCGCCGCGCCGGCGAACCGGCCGGCGGCCCCCAAAATAGCGGTTGGCCGCGGCGACGCAAGGCGCCGTGTCGGGAAAAGGAGAAAAGCGTTCAGCCGCCGCTGGCGTTGGCGTTGGCGTTGGCGGTGGCGGTGGCGGTGGGCCAGCCGACGCGGCCGATGGCCGGCAGCTTGAGCGCCAGGCCCATCGGATCGACCCCGAAGGTCAGGCCGAGGATGTTGATCTCCAGCCCCTCCTCCGGCCCCACCAGGAAGCCGAGGAGGCCGAACAGAGAAACCTGCACTCCCTTGCCGCCGGGCGGCTGGGCGACGATGCCGCCGTTCGGCAGGTAGTCCTTGCCGATGGCGGTGGGCGGCAGGTCCAGCTTGAAGGCCGGCACCCGCCGGGCGAGATAGGCGATGAACGTGTTGCTGTTGGGGCCGGGCCACACCCGGTACTCGTTGGGATACGGGTATTCCTTGGCGGCGCGGTCGATCTCGTCGATCATGGCGTCCACCCCTTCGCCCCGGATGTCGGCCAGGATCTCGGGAGCGGAGCCGAACCACCGGCCATCCGGCGGGCGGTTGCTGATGGAAACCGCCGACATGCCGCGCATTGCCCGCCAGCCGACCACCTCGTAAACGGTGAAGGCCGGCGCGTCGGTATGTTTCACCGCGATCCAGGTATGGACGCCCAGGGCGCCGCGCCAGCCGAAAGTGCGCGCCGCGTAGACCTGGGCCACCGCCTCGCGCGTCACCGCCGGGTCGGGGGCGATCCCGGTGGGTTCCCGGCTGGCCGTTCGCCAATCCTGCGCCATTGTCCGCTGAATTCCCGCGTAAAGAAGGGCCGCCACTGCGGCGGCAACGACAATCATCAAGGCGAGAAGCATCTTCCTGAACATCATCGCATAAATGGGATGGCCGGCCCCCCCTGCCAAGGACTCGACGGTTCCGCCCGGCCCGCCTAGCGCTCGGACATGCGCTGGGGCAGATAGGTGGCGATTTCGGGGAACACGACGATCAGCACGACCGCCAGCAGCAGCAGGAAGAAGAAGGGCAGCGCGGCCTTGGCGACGTAAAGGATGTTGCGCCCGGTCAGGCCCTGCAGCACGAACAGGTTGAAGCCGACCGGCGGCGTGATCTGGGCCATCTCGACCACCAGCACGACATAGATGCCGAACCAGATCTTGTCGATCCCCGCCTGCTCGATCATCGGCAGGATCACCGCCGTGGTCAGCACCACCACCGAAATGCCGTCGAGGAAACAGCCGAGCACGATGAAAAAGACGGTCAAGGCCGCGATCAGCATGACCGGGGAAAGCCCCAGGGAACCGATCCATTCGGCCAGCAGGCGCGGGATGCCGGTGAAGCCCATGGCCACCGTCAGGAAGGCGGCGCCGGCCAGGATGAAGGCGATCATGCACGAGGTGCGGGTGGCGCCCATCAGGCTGTCGGCAAGGGTTTTCCACGTCAGCGTCCCCGATCCCCAGGAAAGAACGAGGGACAGCAGCACGCCCACCGCCGCCGCGTCGGTCGGCGAGGCGATGCCGAGGTAGATCGAGCCGATGACGCCGGCGATCAGCAACAGGATCGGGATCAGGCGGCGCGTCTGGTGAAACCGCTCGGCGAACGTCATGTCGTCCTGGGCCGGCGGGATCCGGGCGGGATAGATCAGCGACCACGCGATCACGTAGCCCATGAAGAGGGCGACCAGCAGGAGGCCGGGCAGAACGCCGGCGATGAAAAGCCGGGCGATCGATTCCTCGGTGGCCACGCCATAGACGATGAGGATGATCGACGGCGGAATGAGAAGACCCAGCGTCCCCGACCCCGCCAGCGTGCCGATGCTCATGATCGGCGGATAGCCGTGGCGGTCGAGCTCGGGGATCGACATCTTGCCGATGGTCGCCGCGGTGGCCGCCGACGAGCCCGACACCGCGGCGAAGACGCCGCAGCCCAGCACGTTGACGTGGAGCAGCCGCCCGGGCAGCCGGTTCAGCCATGGCGCCAGGCCGGCGAACATGTCTTCCGACAGGCGCGAGCGGAACAGGATCTCGCCCATCCAGATGAACAGCGGCAGCGACGCCAGGGCCCAGGAATTGCTCGATCCCCAGGTGGTGGTGGCGAGCACCAGCCCGGTCGGCGCGTTGGTGAACGCCATCATGGCGAACAGCGCGATGCCCAGCAGCGAGAGCGCCACCCAGAGGCCGCTGCCGAGCAGCGTGAAGAGGGCGACGATAAGGGCGATGGAAAGACCGATCTGTTCCATGGCCTACTCCATCGGTACCGAGACGTCATCGCCGGCGCCGGCATCGCCGCCGGCGAAGCGGCCATGGACATAGGACGGCTCGCGCCCGGCCAGCGCCTCGAAGAATTCGTCGACGAGCGCGACGGTCAGCACGATCAGCCCGATGGCCATCGGGACCTGCGGAATCCACAGCGGAAGCGCGACCATGCCGGGCGACACGTCCCCGAACTCGATGGATTCGACGACCAGGCCGACGGTATAGACCGCAAAGTACGCCGACAGCACGGCCCCCAGGCCGGCGCACCAGATCTCGACGAAACGGCGCTGGGCCGTGCTCAGGGTCTGGATGATCATCGAGACGCGGATGTGGGCGCCGCAGCGCAGCGTGTAGGCGAGCGCCAGGAACGAGGTGCCGGCCAGGAAGAAGCCGGCGAACTCGGCGTAGGACGGCACCACCAGCCCGAACGAATGGCCCAACAGCCAACTGGCGAGGGCATCGATGACGTTGGCGCCGACCTGCAGCAGCACCACCACGCAGATGGCCGCCAGGAACACGGCCGCGACGACGCCGCTGCCGCGATAGAGATGATCGAGGATTTTGCGCATGCTTGTCCGGAAACGGGGGGCCGGCGGAAGGCCGGCCCCCGCCCGTCGCTATTTCCGATAGGCCTTGACGATGGCCTCGCCGTCGGCGCCGGCCCTCTTGAGCCATTCGGCGGTCATCTTCTCGCCGATCGTCTGGAGGCCCTTCTTGAGGGCGGCGTTGGGGTCGTTCACCGACATCTTGTTGTCGCGCAGGATCTTCAGCTTGGCGTCGGTTTCCGCCATGCTCATCGTCCAGCCGCGCTCCTCGGCCGTCTTGGCGGCATCCTGAACGGCCTTCTGGGTGTCCTTGTCGAGGCGCTGGAAGGCGCGCTTGTTGACGACGATGACGTTCTTCGGCACCCACGCCTGGGTATGGTAGTAGTGGGACAGGTAATCCCACGACTTCGATTCGGCGCCGGTGGAGGGCGAGGTGATCATGGCGTCGACGCGCCCGGTGGCGAAGGCTTGCGGAATGTCCGGCACCTCGATCTGGGTCGGCACCATGCCGGCCAGTTCGGCCAGGCGCGTGCCCGCCGGGTTGTTGGCCCGGAATTTCAGGCCTTTGAGGTCGTCCATGCTGTTGATCGCCCGCTTGGTGTAGAGCCCCTGCGGCGGCCACGGCACGGCGAACAGAATGGCGATGCCCTGCTGGTCCAGAAGCTTCTCGGTCGCCGGACGCGCCGCCGCCCACAGCTTCTTGGCGCTGGCGTAGTCGGTGGCGAGGAACGGCACGGCATCGACGCCGAAGACCGCGTTCTCGTTGTCCAGTAAGGAAATGAAGAATTCGCCGATCGGCACCTGGCCGCCGCGCACCGCGTTCTTGATTTCGGGATGCTTGAACAGCGACCCGGCGCTGTGCACCTTGATGTCCAGCTTGCCCTTGGTGGCCGCCTTCACGTCTTCGGCGAAATGCTTGATGTTGACCGTGTGGAACGTGGAATCCGGATAGGGCGTCGGCATGTCCCACGTTTCCGCCACCGCCACGCCGGTGGCGAACGTCAGGGCCGCGGTCGCGGCCGCTAGTCGCAACATCGTCATCTGGCTTCTCCCCTGTTTAAAAAAACGTTCCCCCGAAATTCGATCCTGCAATTCCCACGACAGTCACCCCCCACTCCCCTTCCGGTCAAGGTCAATTTCCGCCGAGGCGCCGGCACCGGCTGCCGGAAGCCCGCCGTGTCGATGACCGCGCAAGCCGCGGAAACCCTTTGGAAATATGCCCTGGACGCGGTAGATTGCACGGCGCGCGGTCGATAGGGGTGATGGCGTTTTTTTTCGCACCGCGCCGTTCTTTTCGTGTGTGTGCCTGGTTTGAGTGCAGAATCGGGGACGCCCCGGTCCATACACCAAACGTTAATCAGGCCGGTGGCATAATGCCGGCAGGTTGGGAGCCCGAAGTGACGTCCAGACCCTTGACCAATGCCTGTGCGGGGATCGCGTTCGGTGCCTGCCTTTGCGCCGCGGGCTTGGCGCTCGCCAATCCGCTGAAGGACGAACTGCGCGGCCTTCTCGTTTCGCATCCCGATATCCTGGCCGCCGAAAAGGCGGTCGGTTCGTCGCGCGAGGGCGTCAGCCAGATCCGGGCCGAATACCTGCCGCGCGTCAAGCTGACCGGCGACACCGGCCACCAGAACCTCGACGGCCCGTCGCAGCGGGCGGCGCCCGGCGGCGAGCCCTACGCAAGAATGCGCGACAGCGCCACCCTCACCATCACCCAGAACCTGTTCAACGGCTTCTCGACGACGACGGGCGTGCAGATCGCCGAGCTGAACGCCGAGATTGCCCGCGTCTCGCTGGAGGGCACCCGCCAGAACACCCTGCTCGAGGGCATCCGCACCTACCTGTCGGTGATGCGCCAGCGCCGGCTGATCGAACTTGCCGCCAGCAACGAAGGGAACATCCAGACCCAGCTCAACCTCGAGGACGAACGCGTGCAGCGCGGCGCCGGCATCGCGGTCGACGTTCTGCAGGCCAAGTCGCGCCTGCAAATCGCCAAGGAGCGGCGGGTCACCTTCGAGGGCGGCCTGGAAGACGCCATCAGCCGCTACGTGCGCGTCTTCAACCACGCCCCCGACCTCGACGAGATGAACGATCCGCCCGCCCCGGTGCAGCTCATCCCCGAAAGCCTGGAGCGGGCCCTCGACGTCGCGCTCGACGCCAATCCGGCGGTGGTCAACAGCATGGCCAGCGTGGCGGTGGCGCGCGAACAAAAGGACCGCACGCTGTCCGAATACATGCCGTCGGTCGACCTGGTCGGCAAATGGAACCTCGAGAAGAACGTCGACGCCCTGGTCGGCGTCAAGCGCGACTATCAGGTCCTGCTGCAAGCCTCATGGGATCTGTTCAGCGGCCTCACCACCTCGTCCAAGACCACCCAGGCCGCGTACGACTATGGCGCCAAGAAGGATGTCCAGGAACTGACGGCCAGGCGCGTCGTCGAACAGGCGCGGGTGTCCTGGCAGGCCCTGCTGACCGCCCGCCAGCGCGTCGAACTGCTGGAGAATGCGGTCAACATCGCCGCCGAGGTGTTCGACGCCCGCCAGAAGCTGCGCGAGGCCGGCAAGGAAACCGTGATCAACGTGCTCGACGCCGAGAACGAGATCTTCAACGCCCGCATCAATTTCGTCCAGGCTTCCTACGACGAGCAGATCGCCATCTTCCAGCTGTTGCTCGCCATGGGCCAGCTCAACGCCGACCTGCTCGGCGTCGACGAAGGCTGACGCATTTCCATCCAGTCCGAGCCGCCCCCGCGAAAACGCCACCGCCGGGACGGCGCCTTGACGGCGCCTCCCCGGCGGCAATTGGCGTAGGTCCGTCCGGGTCTCAGGCGGCGGGTTTCTCGATCTCGCCGGAAGCGACCATGGCGGCCGCGTAGCGGACGGCTTCGAGGCGCGTGCCCAGGATATGCTCGGCCGGAACCAGCTTGAGGATTCCCAGCCCCGCCATCACCTTTCTGCCTTGCGGCTTCAAGCCGGCGATGAGGACGTGCTGGTTGCCCGAGTGGGCGCGGATCAACAGGTCCTCGATGGCGAAGGCTCCCGAGGTGTCGATCAGCGTCACGTCCGAGAAGTCGAGAACGACCACCTTGTGGCCGCCGCCGAGGGCGAGGCCCTGCATCATGCCCTTGCCGCCGCCGAAGCTGACCGGGCCGCTCAGGTGGTAGAGGATGATGTTGTCGGCGTCGCGGGCCAGGATCTTCGCTTCCTCTTCGTGCAGAAGGGCCTCCTGGGAAGCGTTGCGGGCATGCGTGTGGGCGATCTGCAGATCGGCCATGCGCTTGACGAACAGCAGGCTGGCGGCGACCATGCCGACCCCCACCGCCAGGATCAGGTCGACGAAGACGGTCAGCCCGAACACCAGGAACATGATGGCGACGCCCGGCCGCGGGGCGTAGCGGATGTGGGTCAGGTACCGCCAGTCGATGATGTCGATCCCGACTTTGATCAGGATGCCGGCCAGGACGGCATGCGGAATGGCGCTGGCCAGCGGCCCCAGCCCCAGAATGATGGCCAGCAGCAGCAGCGCATGAATGACGCCGGACAGCCCGGTCTTGCCGCCCGAGCGGATGTTGACCACCGTGCGCATGGTGGCGCCGGCGCCCGGAATGCCGCCGAACAACCCGGCCGCCATGTTGCCGATCCCCTGGGCGATCAGTTCGCGGTTCGATTGGTGAAGGGTTCGCGTCATGCTGTCGGCAACCAGCGAAGTAAGCAGGGTGTCGATCGATCCCAACAGGGCCAGCACGAGGGCCGAGGAAAGCATCTGGGGGAGCGCCGCCCATTCGAGGGTGGGCAGATGGGGCGTCGGCGCTCCCGTCGGGATTTCGCCCAGTACCGGTGCCCCGGTCAATACCCACAGCACCAGCACCGAGCCAACGGCCAGGGCCAGCAGGGGCGCCGGCAGGATGCGGCTGATCCGCTTCGGCATCAGATAGACCATCGCCACGGTCAGGCCGCCGACCGCCAGCGCGTGCCAGTTGGGATGCGCGTAGAAATCGGGGAGCGCCACGACCGCCGCCATGATGCCGCCCTGCGGCGAGGCATGGCCGACCAGCGGGCCAAGCTGCAGGATGATGATGATGACGCCGATGCCGCTCATGAAGCCCGAGACCACGGTGAAGGGCACCAGGCTGACCATGCGGCCGATCCTGAGAACGCCGAAGAGGATCTGGAAAAGCCCCCCCATCATGACGACGGTGAACGCCATCGCCGGCTCATGGGCGTACTGGGTGATGACGATCGCCATCACCACCGTCATCGGCCCGGTCGGCCCCGAAACCTGGGTCGGAGTACCACCGAACAACGAGGCGAAGAAGCCGACGAAGATGGCGCCGTAAAGCCCGGCCATCGGCCCGGCCCCCGACGCCACGCCGAAGGCGAGCGCAAGAGGCAGGGCAATGATGGCGGCGGTGACGCCGCCGAACAGATCGCCCCTCAGGTTGTCGAAACGAAGCCCGGAAGCGATACTCGTGATCCGCATGTTTCTATTTCCATTCGCAAACTCGGCCCGCGTTGCCCGGCGGGGCGCGGACGCAAAATTATGAACAGCGGGCGGGGCCTCGGAAGACACGGCCCCCCATTCCGTCGGCCTTCATTCGTCGGGAACGAGGGCCTGGCGGGTAGAAGGACGAAGCCCGCAAACGGGCGGTCCGGTCAAATGCATGTCACAACGCCTTTCGCCTCTCGGGCGAATCATGATCGGCGAAGCCGGTCCGGGACCCATGCGACCTGAGGGGTGGAAACAAGGAAGACGCATGCGCGCCGCAATCCTCGTGCCCGCCGGGGTGATGTCGAACGTCCGTCATCCCGACGGCTCGGCGCCCCTGCCTCTCTCGTATCGCCGGCGATCATCCCCGTCCTAGCCGGCGTCGCGACCGATCAGCTAAATCCGTTGGGCCCGACAGTCAAGCACGGTTTTCCCGTGCAGACAGCGGCGGGCCCCGCCGAATGCCCCATCAAACGCCGGAAACGGCCGCGTTTTCACCTAGTGCCCCATCAGGACCGGGATCGTCGCCTCGCTCAGCACCTGCTGGGTCGCGTTGCCCATGATCAACTCGCGGAAGCCGCCGGCGATGAAGGCGCCCATGACCAGGAGATCCGCCCCGACGTCGTCGCAGGCCTTCAGCAGCGCGGCGCCGCCCAACGGCTTGTCGGCCATGTGGGCGAAAATCCGCGTTTCGGCGCGAACGCCATGGAGCGACAGATAGTCCGCCAGTTCCTGGGCGGCCTCGGCCGGGGTGCGTTCGCTCTCGGCGGTCAGCACCGTGACCTTTTCGGCGGCGCCGAAGAAGTTGGTCGCGGCGGCCACCGCGCGCGACGCCTCGGCGCTGCCGTTCCAGGCGATGGCGATGTTGCGGCCGATGTCGCCCTTCGGGGTTTCCGGCGGCGCGATGAGAACCGGCCGGCCGGTTTCGAACAGTCCGGCCTGGGCGGTCATGCTGGTGGCCAGCCGGGGCTTGAACGTCGGCTTGCCGAGCACGATCATGTCGGCCAGGCGGCCGCGGCGGCGCATCAGCGCGTCGGCGTAGCCGACCTTTTCCAGCCACGCCGCCGAAAACTCGCCGGCCGGCGGCTTGCCGGTCACGACCGGCACCTGGTGGCCGGTGCAGTATTGGTCGAACATCCTGCGGGCCAGCTTGGCCCGTTCCGCCACGTCCTTCTCGGAAATCGATACCAGCTGGTCGGCCATCCGGCCGGTCATGCCGTCGCCGAAGGCCGGCACCGCATGAAGCGGATCGGCCAGCACGTGCAGCACCTCGGCGTGCGCCTTCAACGTCGCCGCCAGCAACAGACCGGTTCCGATCGTGGATCGCGACGTTTCCGAACCGCGAACCGCGATCAAAATCTTCTTGATGGGCATTTATGTGTCCCTTCCGTCGCCTACCCTATGCCTCGCCGCACGGAATTCCCGATACGGAAACCCCCATTCCACAACCCGGCGTCACCGGCATGCCGCCCGCTCCCCTTTTTGGTGCGGCGTCCGATGGTGCCTCGTTGCCGGGCTGTTTTTCACGATACATCTCGCCAACTCGTATGTGAACTGCCAATAGCGGCGCGTTTTATGCCCGCGAAACGGCGCATCCCGGCAATTTTTCGCCATTCGCGCAGTCCGATGTTCGTTGATTTCGACCGGGGGTTGACGTAAAACCACAATGCGGAAAGTGGGGCCGGCCTCGCCGGTCCGACCGCGTGGAGGAAACGTCCATTGCTCCAAGAACACCCACGCCTCTCCGTACCGTCCTCTGAACTCTTTGCGTCACCGTTTGTGACCATGGCCCGGCTTGCCACCGCGCCATGCAATGCGTGTGAGGAGGACACGTTCTTGGACTAACCTGAGGGGAATATCCGCATGGCGGAAAATAAAACGATGAACCGCTGGCTTGTGGTCCTAGGGGCCATATTGATCCAGCTCAGTCTGGGTGCGATTTACGCGTGGTCTGTTTTTACCCCCCCGCTCAAGGCGGCGGGGTGGACCAATCTTGAAACCCAGGTCGTCTTCTCGCTCGGCCTGGCCAGTTTTGCCGTGGTCATGGTGTGGGCCGGCCGTCGCCTGTCCGACTGGGGGCCGCGCAAGCTGGCCTGTACCGGCGGCGTCGTGCTGGGCGTCAGCTACGTCCTGGCCGGCCTGTTCGGCGGCACCCATTTCTGGTCGGTCAATCTGCTGATCGGCCTTCTGGGCGGCGCCGGCATCGGGCTGGGTTACGTGGTGCCGATCGCGGTCGGCATGCGCTGGTTCCCGGACAAGAAGGGCATGATCACGGGCCTTGCCGTGGCCGGTTTCGGCTTCGGCGCCATGGCCTGGGTCAAACTGGCCGGCGAATGGGGCCACCTGCTCGCCAACTATGGCCTGTCGACGACCTTCATCGTCTACGGCGTCGTTTTCGCCGGGCTGGTCCTGATCGGCGGCATCTGGATGGTCTTCCCGCCGCCCGGTTGGAAGCCCGAAGGCTATGTCGTGCCGCAGGCTTCGGCCGGCGCCACCAACGGCACCGTGCCGTTCACCAGCCGCGCGATGCTGGCGACGCCGCAGTTCTACCTGATCTTCCTGACCTATACCATCAGCGCCGGAGCCGGCCTGATGTCGATCGGCCTGATGAAGCTCTACCCGATGGAGGCCCTGCAGGCGACCGGCATCAGCCAGGCGGAAGCCAGCGCCATCGCCGGCACCGCCATGGCCGTCTTTTTCAGCCTGGCCAACGGCATCGGCCGCATCATGTGGGGCACCTTCAGCGACTGGCTGGGACGCCGGCGGTCCATCCTGATCATGGCGGGAACCCAGGGACTGATCCTGCTGGCCTTCCCGTTCATGGCGGGCCAGGAATACCTGCTCTATCTCGGCGCCATGCTGATCGGCTTCAACTTCG
This sequence comes from Shumkonia mesophila, assembly GCF_026163695.1. Taxonomy (NCBI): domain Bacteria; kingdom Pseudomonadati; phylum Pseudomonadota; class Alphaproteobacteria; order Rhodospirillales; family Shumkoniaceae; genus Shumkonia; species Shumkonia mesophila. Next base: position 132,529 of record NZ_JAOTID010000013.1, read on the forward strand.
GGGGCAACTTCGCGCTGTTCCCGACGATGACCGCCGACACCTTCGGCACCGAGACCGTCGGCCAGAACTATCCTTACGTCTTCCTGGCCTACGGCGTGGGCGGCATCGTCGGGCCGATCCTCGGCGGCATGCTGGGCGACATGGGCAACTTCCCGGTCGCCTTCACCATTACCGGCGTCGCCTGCATCGTCGCGGCGGCGATGATCTACAAGGTCAGCCCGGTGCGGGCCCGGCAAGCGAATCCATCGGTCGACGGATTGGGGATCGCCGGCAGGGCCACTTAGCCATCCGGCGCCGGCAGATCCCCGACCGAGGCAACGGTCGACGGACGGAAGAAGGGGCTCCCACGCGGGGGCCCCTTATTTCGGGGACACCATACTTAATTAAGATTAATTAAGTATGGTGTCCCCGAAATATGATCAGGCGACCCGGAAGCGGCGCACGAAGTCCCAGTCGATCTCGAAGCCGAAGCCCGGCCCTTTGGGCAGGCCGATGGTGCCGCCTTCCCGTTCCACCCGTCCCAGCACGTCGAGCGGCTCGGCCAGCAGTTCCTCGCGGAAGCGATTGGGCGTGGTGTCGTATTCCAGCAGCGGCTGGACGGGATGCGCCCCGCCCGGCAGGTCGGGCAGCGCCGCCAGCAGATGCAGGTTGGCGGCCACCGCCACGGCCGATCCCCACACATGGTTGACCACCGGCACGAAGTGGGTGTGGGCGAGCGCCAGCACCTTGCGGTATTCGGTGATGCCGCCCAGCCCGCACACCTCGGGCTGCAGGACGTCGACGCAGCGCCCCTCGATCAGGTCGCGGAAGCCCCAGCGGGTGAATTCCGCCTCGCCGCCGGCGACGTTCATGTCGAGCGCCAGGCAGACGTCGCGATAGCCCTGCCGGTCCTCGGGCGCCACCGGCTCCTCGAACCAATAGACGCCCAACTTTTCCAGTTCGCGGCCCAGCGGGATGGCCTCTCTCGCCGTATAGGCATGGTTGGCGTCGACCATCAGCTTGATGTCGTCGCCGATGGCCCGGCGCACGGTTTCCACCAGCGCCAGGTCCTCTTTCGGCCCCAGGCCGATCTTCATCTTGGTGGCGGTGAAGCCCTTGGCCGCGATGGCGGCGCTTTCCCGCGCGAAACGCTCCTTCAGATCGGGCACCCGCTGCAACATCATGCCGTAGCCGTAGACCTCGATGCGCTCGCGGAAGGCGCCGCCCAACAGCTTGTAGACCGGCTGGCCATAGAACTTGCCGGCGATATCCCACAGCGCCATGTCGATGCCGGAAAGGGCCTGCAGCGGCATGCCCTTCTGGCCGTGATCGCGCAAAAGGTTATAGACCTTGTGCCAGATGACCTCGCAATCCAGCGGGTCCATGCCGAGGATCATCGGGCCGATGGTCTTCTCGACGATGGCCTTGTTGCCGAAGGCGACGCCGCCGCCGCCGAAGGCCTCGCCATAGCCCTTGATGCCCTCGTCGGTGATCACCTCGACGATGTGGGCGGTGCGCTTGGCGTAGTATTGCTGGGAATAGCCCAGTTCCTCGTCGAGGTCGTATTGCAGGACGTAGCTGTTCACTTCCTTGATTTTCATCGAATCCCTCCCTGCCCTTCTTTTTGACGCCCTAGGCGATCGGCGCCGGCGGTTGCACGCCCAGTTCGGCACCGCGTTCCGTCAGCATCTCCATGATCCCCGGATAGAGGCGCACCCCCGTCGCCAGTTGCTCGGCCCGCCGGCGCAAGGCGCCGTCGCCCGGCATCTGCACCGGCGGGTCGCCGGCCGCCACCGGCGAGGACCGGCAGAGATCGGCCAGGAAGCCGGTCTCGCGCCGGAACGCCTCGGCGCCGCCGAAGCGGGCCGGATCGATGAGCTGGAGAAAGACCGAGGCCCCCCAGGTGGTCGGCCGGTCGGCCCGGCCGTAGCCGCCCAGCGCCGCCGTCAGCGCCTCGACCATCAACCCCAAACCGAAGCCCTTGTAGCCGAGGTCGGCGCCGCCCAGCGGGTAAAGGGCGCCCGGCGGCTCGGTGAAACGCACGTTGGGATCGTCGCTCGGCCGCCCCTGGGCGTCCTTGAGCCACGGCCCGGGAAGCTTTCTTCCCTCGGCGCGGGCCCGGTTGACGACGCCGTTGGCGGTGGTCGACAGGCTGACGTCGATCAGGATCGGCGCGCCGTCGGTCGGAATGCCGACGGCGATCGGATTGGGGCTGTAGCAGGGCGCCAGGCCGCCATGCGGGGCGACGCTGTCTTCGCGCGGGTCGGACGCCATCAGGATCATCATCAGGTTCTGTTCCGTGGCCCGCCGCAGATAGGCCTGCAAGGCGCCGATATGGTGGCAGCGGCGGATCACCGCCGTGACGGCGCCGTGGCGGCGGACCCGGCGTTCGGCCTCGGCCATCGCCTCCCGCACCAGCCACGGCCCGGGCAGATAGTTGCCGTCCCAGGTGAACACGCCCTCGGCGTCGGCGACGACATCGGGTTCGCCCGCCAGCGTCATGCCGCCGCCGCGCGCCTCCTTCAGGTACGGCGCCATCAGCTGCAAGCCGTGGGTGGTCTTGCCCATCAGGTCGCCCTCGACCAGGATGTCGGCCACCGCGGCGGCGCGCCCGGCGGCCAATCCGGCCCGCTCCAGCAGCCGCGCCGCGAAGGTCCGGAGATCTTCCGCCCGATAGCACGTCTCGCCCATGCCGCCTTCCCCCTTCCCTGCCTCTCGGCGGCCGGCCGCCGCCGCGCCCCAACAGGTCGCAGTCGCGCCGTCGAATGTCAATCGCCGCCGCCCCGGGGTCGACAAAATTGTTGACAATTTTCGGCGCGCCGGGAAAGCTTTTTCCGCGCTCGACCGGTGCGCACCTTCCCCGGCATCGTCCCGATGCCGCACGACCCAATCTGGACCGCACCACGACCCCCGACCACGACCCGCGGCATGGACAAAGATGCCGATCCACGCACACAGAGGAGCCGAAACCAAGATGTCGCACGTGAAGACAATCGAGAAGGGCGGGGTCATCGTCCAGGCCGCCGCGCTGGAGCGGCTCGTCGCCGCCATCTTCCAGGCCGCAGGCTGCGAGAAGGAGGAAGCCCGGCAGGTCGCCCACTACATGATGGACGGCAACCTCACCGGCCACGACAGCCACGGCGTCATCCGCACCGGCCGCTACGTGTCTTGGATCGGCAGCCGGGTGTTTCCCGGCCACCGCCTTTCCATCGTCAGCGAGACGGACACCATCGTCATCGCCGACGGCCACAACGGATTCGGCCAGATCATCGGCAAGGAGGCCACCCGCATCGGCATCGACAAGGCGAAAAAAAGCGGCGTCGCGGTGGTGGCGCTTCGCAATTCGGGGCACATGGGTCGCATCGGCACATGGGCCGAAATGGCGGCGGCCGAGAACGTGGTGTTCATCGGCTTCGTCAATGTCCGCTCCAGCCTGCTGGTGGCCCCTTTCGCCGGTACCGAGCGGCGCATGTCGACGGCGCCGGTCGCCGTCGGCCTGCCGGTCGCCGGGCGCGACCCGGTCATCCTCGATTTCGCCACCTCGGCGGTCGCCGAGGGCAAGGCGCTGGTGACCCTGCAAGGCGGCAAGCCGCTGCCCGCCGACGTCCTGATCGGCCCCGACGGCAAGCGCTCCAACGACCCCGCGCTGCTGTACGGCGAGGTGGCGCCGGGCGCGGTGGCCAACCCGATGGACGGGCCGGGCGCCCTGCGCGCGCTGGGCGACCACAAGGGCTCGGGCCTCGCCTTCGTCACCGAACTGCTGGCCGGCGCGCTTACCGGCGCCGGCTGCTCGGGGCCGCTGCCGCGCCCGTACGCCAACAACATGCTGGCCATCTTCCTCGACGTCGCCGCGTTTAACGCCGGCGGCGGGTTCGCCGCCGAGATCAAGAGCTACATCGACTTCTTCGTCAGCGCGAAGCCCGAGAAGGAGGGCGGCCAGGTGCTGGTCCCCGGCGACCCCGAGCGGCTGGCCCGCAAGGACCGACTGGCCAACGGCGTCCCCATGGCCGGCGGCGCCTGGGAGGACATCCTGCGCACGGCCGCCAAGGTCGGCCTGACCCAGGCCCGGATCGACCAGATCCTCGGCACGGACTGAGACCCCGTTCCAGCGCCTCGCCAAAGCGACGGGCGCCCCAAGGGGCGCCCGTTTTTCTTCCCGGAGTCGACCCTCTGTCCCAGGCGCGCTAGACTTCGCGGGCCGGGCCGGGCGACCGTCGCGCCGACCCCCATTCACAAGCGGGAGAGCCGTCCATGACCATCAGTGCCAAACAGATCCTCCAGGATCGCCGCCGCGCCAGCGAACGGCTGAAGCACGAGGCCCCCGACCTGTTCGCCGGCTTCCGCGAGATGGTCGAGCGCTATTACGCGCCGGGCGCCCTCGATACCCGCGAAAAGGAACTGGCGGCCATCGCCTGCTCGGTCGCCCTCGCGTCGTCCTCGTCGCTGGCCGTCCACGTCGCCAACGCCATGGCCGCCGGCGCCACCCGCCAGCAGGTCATCGAGGCGGCGGCCGTCGGCGTCGAGTTCGGCGGCGGCCCCTCCTATACGCTGGTGCGAGACCATCTTCTGACCTTCCTCGACGAGATCGAAGCCGAAGGCTAGACGCGGCGCCTCAGGGCCGCGCCGCCGGGCGCACCGCGGCCGCGAGCAGGCGCAGCGACGACGTGCCCTGGCCGGCGGCCAGTTCGGCGAAGGTCTGGTCGGCGCCGGTGACGTCCACGCCGGCGCCGCGCAGGCGCACCGCGAGATCCTCGACGGTGACGCCCAGCACCGGGGCGACGGTGGCGATCGGCGCCTTTTCGACGGCGCGGACCAGGTCCATGACCGGATTGCTGGCGCTGGACCCGCTCGACGCCATGATGAAGGCCGCCGCCGCGATGCCGGTCAAACCGAAGAGAACCCACCCCCGCGCCGTCTTCATGAGCTTGACCATGCCCCTGCCGTTGCGGACCACGTGCAGCGCCGCGGCCGCCACGAACAGAAGGCCCAGCCATTCGTGCAGGCTGGTGAACATCTTGCCGCCGACATGGAAGAACATCAGCAAGCCGCTGATCCCCGTGACCAGGAAGAGCGACGCCGTCGCCGCCGTGGCGTAGCGCTGGATCGGCGAGCCCGCGGCCTTGGTGGCGACGAGGGTACGGGTGGCGACGGCCCGGCTGGACCGGAGGTTGCTGTTGGCGGGATCGTACGGGGTGGCAATCATCGAACGTCTCCTCATGTTTTTGATTTGCGGCTTGGTGGCGCTGCCGGAGGAGAGACAAAAGCCAGGACGTTGGCCGCCTCCCTCCGAGACGAGCGACCCTAGACCCGGCATGTTTCCCGCATGTTTCGGCGGGACCGCCTTTTTGTAACGGAGTATTTCTCTCGGACTTTGCCGGCGCGCCCTAAAGGAGGCCGGCGGCCAGCGTGCGGTTGACCTCGATCATCGCCTTGAGGTCGGCCCCTTCGGGGTGATGGGCGACCTCGGCGATCTGGCGTTCCATGAACCGGCAGAGCGCCATCAGGTCGCCGCGAAGGGCGAGAGGCAGGGGATGGTGCTCGTGCGCGAGATCGGCTTCCAACACCGTCCACAGGCTGAAATTGAAATCCAGCGCCGCCGCCAGGGCGTCCATGTCGTCGGGCGTGGCCTCGGCGGCCATCAGCAGGCGGGCCGCCCGCAGAAGGGCCTCGGCCTCGACGGCGCGGCCGGCCAGCGCGTCAACGCGGCGCTTGACGCAAGCGGTATCTCCGGCCTCCATCGATCTCGTTCCCCCTGTCGAGGAAGCCATTCTGGCACGGCCGGGCGGCGCCAGAAGTGACGGGCGTCACGCCGGAGCGCAAAATCGGGAATCCTCCCATGCCGTCAACCGACGGTGCTCAGAACCATCATGGCGCCGGCGACGCCGGTCATGATGAAAAGGGCGATGCCCACCGCCGCGATCCGCCGGAAAATCGACGAGCGGCGCCGGATGACGTCGGGCCGGATGGCATGGGGGACATAGGGGACGGAAACCATGATCCGCATCTCCTTCTCGCAGCGGGGGCCGGTCCCGGCGGGGCCGACGGGAGGGAGGCGATGTCCTTCCCTCTCGAAAACACCCTAGAAGGGCAATGTGTTCTCCCCGTGTCGGAGAGCCGCCGGATTGTGTCGGACTTGTGGCACCTCCGGCCTGCCTTTTCGGCGGTCGTCCGCGCGCGCCGCAAGCCGTCTTGCCAGGCCCGGCCCCCGGGGCTTAGGCTGTCTCCCGGCCGCCAGGGAACGGATGATGAGCCAGGGCAAGACCCCCTCGACGAGCCGGAACGGGCCGGTCGTGCTGGTCGTCGAGGACGACGCGGCGGTCCGCGAGGCGACGATCTGGGTTCTCCACGTCTTCGGCTATGCCACCCGCGAAGCCGAGAACGGTCCCGCCGCGCTTGAAATGCTGGCGGCCTCGCCCGAAATCGCCGTCCTGTTCAGCGACGTCATGATGCCGAAGGGCATGAGCGGCATCGAGCTGACACAACAGGCCCTGCTCCGCCGCCCCGACCTCAAGGTCCTGCTGACGACGGGCTATTCGCAGGCCGACATCGATCTCTCCCGGCTCGCCCGCGACGACATCCGGCTGATCATCAAGCCCTACTCCAACGACGATCTCGAAGCCGCGCTCAAGGCCATGCTGGGCGCCTGACGCCCGGGGCCGCGGTGGCCGGCCGCGGGCGTCATCCCCATTTGTGCTGCGGGTGCCCAGCCCCCAAGACGAGGACATCGATGCCGCCCTTCTCGCAGGCCGCCGAGAACAACAAGGAACCGATCGCCCGCGTCCTGGCGGAGGCCTTCAGGGACGTCCGCCACGTGCTGGAAATCGGCAGCGGCACCGGCCAGCACGCCGTCCATTTCGGCCGCGCCCTGCCGCACCTGATCTGGCAGCCCAGCGATCTTGCCGGAAACCTCGACGGCATCCGCGCCCGGCTGGCAAGCGAGGGGCCGGCCAACGTGCGCCCGCCGGTGGCCCTCGACGTCGGCCTGCTGCCGTGGCCGGTGGATTCGGTCGACGGCGTCTTTTCGGCCAACGCCGTGCACATCATGGCCTGGCCGCGCGTCGAGGACCTGTTCTTCGGGGTCGGCGACGTGCTGGCCCCCGGCGGCACGCTCTGCCTTTACGGCCCCTTCAGGTACAAGGGCGCCTTCACCACCGCCAGCAACGCCGCGTTCGACGCCTGGCTGAAACGCCAGGACCCCGCCAGCGGCATCCGCGACTTCGAGGCCGTCGACACGCTGGCCGCCGCCCAGGGCCTGAGGCTTGTGGCCGACCACGCCATGCCGGCCAACAACCAGCTGCTGGTGTGGCGAAGGGAGGCCGCGGCCTAGAGTTTCATAGAATCGCTCCATGCCCGGGAGCCCCCCTCCCCGCCCTCCCCCACAAGGGGGGAGGGAGAGTTCCGTGCCGATTCACTTTTCTTCCCCCTCCCCCTCGATGGGGGAGGGTTGGGGTGGGGGTGCGCCGCTACGTCAACGTCATCGCAAGATACCCTACTCCTCGGCCCCGCCGCCGCGCGTGCGCTTGACCGCCGAGCGGCGCTGTTTGGCGTCCAGCCGGCGTTTCTTGGAGGCCAGCGTCGGGCGGGTCGGCCGGCGGCGGCGCGGCGCCACCGAAGCCTCGCGGATCAGCTCCACCAGGCGCTCGCGGGCGTCGGCGCGGTTGCGCTCCTGGCTGCGGAAGCGGCTGGCGGTCAGCACGATGACGCCGTCCGCCGTCATCCGCCGCCCGGCCAGCCTTTTCAGGCGGCTCAGCACCTCGGCCGGCAGGGCCGGCGAGCGGGCGGCGTCGAAGCGGATCTGCACCGCCGTTTCCACCTTGTTGACGTTCTGGCCGCCGGGGCCGGGCGAGCGGATGAAGCGCTCCTCGATCTCGTCGTCGGCAAGGGCGATGGTGTCGGTGATCGGGATCATGGGGGCAGTCTAGAACATCTTCCGATCCGACGGAATCACTCCGCTCCCCCCCTCCCTGCCCTCCCCCACAAGGGGGGAGGGATGACTCTCTTCTTCCCCCTCCCCCTCGATGGGGGAGGGCCGGGGTGGGGGTGCGCCGCCGTCTTCACCCGGTTGGCGAAACCCCGTACACTGGCCGCCGTACGCCCCCTGCCGAGGATGCCGCCATGCCGCCGAAGAAGAACCCGCTCAAGCTCAACGCCCTGCAACTGAGGACGCTCGCCCTGGCCCAGGTGGTGGCCGCCGAGCCCGGCATGGCGACCCGCAACGCCGCCACCGGCGCCGTGGTCCTCGACCAGGTGCCGCACCCGCACGGCGATCACGTGCACGTCGGGCGCTTCACCGTCTCGGCCAGGGACGCCAGCGGCTTCGCCAACCCCGCCGTGTGGGTGGCGCTGGCTCGCAAGGGCCTGGCGAAAACCGACGACTACGGCACCATCATTCTCACGGCCGAGGGCCTAGCCTACGACACCGGGCTCATGGAAAAGTTCGCCGCGCCGTCGGATCACTGAGGGCGGCTCTTGACGGACTTGCCGGCCGATTCGTCCGCCCGTCGAATCGTTCATTGCCCTCCCCGTTCCTCAACCCCAGGCTGAGTGTCCGTTAACCTTTTGTTAACCATGCGCGGCAACCCTCGTGGGGTGCCGAGGGTCTCTGCGCGTGGCGCCCGCCGGGGTCAACGGTCGTCCGGCCACAGAAAAAATGGGGGGAGACACGACATGGCTGACGGCGGGCCGCCGCGTCCCTTCCGCGCCGTCGCCGGCGTCGCGTTCGCGCTTTCCCTTTTCGTCCCGGCCGGCCCGGCCGTCGCCGATCCGGCCGCCACCGCCGCTCCCCAGGGCGTGCTGACCAGCAGCCGTCTGGTGCGCAGCGCCGTCACCCAGACCGGCGGCGCCCTCGCGGCCCGGGTGCAGGCGCTGACCGGCGGGCGGCAGACCTCGCCGCTCAAGCCGACGCCGGACCGCCACGTGCAGCTGTTCCAGCTGGGCAACGCCGGCACCGTCTTCGGCAACGCCTACGACGCCGACACCCGGGCGCTGGCCCAAAAGAACGGTATCCGGCTGGTCGATCTGCCGGTCAAGACGCCGTTCGGCGTGTGGGCCGACGGCGCGTGGTCGAAGCTGGGCTTCAGCGACGACGGGGTGGCCGTCGACGGCGACGTGTGGTCCGGCCATTTCGGCGTCGACTACAAGGCCAACAGCCGGCTGATCCTCGGGCTGGCCGGCGGCTACGAGGGCCAGGACTTCGACACCTCGCTGATGGACGGCACCGTCGCCGGCAACGGCATGACGGCGGCGCCCTACATGGTCTATCGGATCGACGAAAACCTCAGCCTCGACGCCAGCGGCGGCTATACCCTGCTCGATTACAAAAGCCGCTACCGCGACCCTTTCTATAACGGCGATGCCTATGCGGCGACCGGCGCCGACCGCCGGTTCGCGGCGACCGACCTCAACCTCGCCTATCCCCTCGCCGACGCCTGGCACCTGGACGGCCGCGTCGGCACGCTGTACGCCGACAGCCTGGCCGAAACCCCGCAGGCCGGGGTTTCCTCGGGCGGCCAGGTGGCGGCGGTCGGCGACCTTCGGCTCGGCTATACCTTCGACGTGCTGGACGGCCTGGAGCCCTATGCCTCGATGCTCGGCCGCTACGCCCATGCGGACGGCGCCACGGACAGCGCCGACGGCGGCCTGTCGCTCGGCGCCATCCTCAACGTGCGCGGCGCCCGCCTCCAACTGCAAGGCGCCTCCACCGAAACCAGCGACGCCGAGCCGGTCTACACCGGCCTGCTGAAACTGCGCATCAAGATGTAGGCCGGGCCGGCGGCCGGATCGCCGTCCTTGACAATCGACCTATTATATGATAATAATCCTCTTTCTTTTCCCTTTAGGGAAAGAAGGCTTGTGCGCGTCCCGCCGCTCCCCGGCAAGGTTCGGAAGAACCGCGCAAGACACTGAATTCAAAGGGAAAAATGGCAAAATGACGAGAAATGACGATGTTTTTTTCGGCGATTCCGGTGTTTTCCGTTTATTTTCAGTGCGTTAGGCCTCATCGGCAAAACCGGAAACTCGTCATTTCGGCACCGGCCGCGGCCGGCCCCTCAGGACTCGCCCAGCGCCGCCTCGCGGTCGCGCATGGCGCCGACCACGCTGACCGGGTCGGGATGGACCAGCACCTCGGCCCGCGGATAGGCGGCCAGCAGGGCCCGCTCGACGGCCAGCGCGATCTCGTGGGCGGCGTCGAGCGCCATGTCGTCCTTGAGCTCCAGATGCAGCTGGATGAACACCTGCGGCCCCGAGGAGCGGGTGCGCACGTCGTGGACGCCGAGCACCCCGGGCACCCCCACCGTGACCTCGCGGATGCGAAGGCGGTCGGCCTCGGGCAGTTCGCGGTCCATCAGGATATTATAGGCCTTGGTCCCGATGCCGATGGCGCCCCACAGGATGTACCCGGCGATGGCCAGCGCGAACAGCGGGTCGGCCGCCGTCCATCCGAACCGGCTGGACAGCACGAGCGAGACCACGATGCTGGCGTTGACCAGGATGTCGGTCTGATAGTGCAGCGAGTCGGCGCCGATCGCCACCGAGCCGGTGCGCCTGACCACGTATTTCTGGAACACGACCAGGACCAGGGTGAGCGCGATGGAGACGGCCAGCACGACATAGCCGACCTCGGGGTTGACCACGGCGCGCGGATGGAACAGGCGCTGTCCGGCCTGCACGATCAGAAAGACCGCCGAGCCCGAGATGAACGCGGCCTGGGCAAGGCCGGCCAGCGGCTCGGCCTTGCCGTGGCCGAAGCGGTGGTCCTCGTCGGCCGGCTGCAGGGCGTGATGCACGGCGATGAGGTTGATGACCGAGGCGGCGGCGTCGAGCAGCGAATCGAGCAGGGTGGACAGCAGGCTGACCGAATCGGTCACCAGCCAGGCCGCCAGCTTGGCCAGCGTCAGGGCGACGGCCACCGTCACCGAGGCATGGGTGGCGGCCCGCATGAGCCGCGCCGCCTGCCGGGGCGGCACCGGCAACGGGCCGTCGGTTTGTCGAGGATCGTCCGCCAAGGTCGGCTTTCCTTCGTCCGTCTGCGCTGGCGCGCACTATGAAACCGCGTCCGTCGTTTGGCCATCCGCTTTTTGGCGTCGTTCGTCTGGGCATCTGGCCCGCCAATTGCTAAGGGTGGCGCAACGGAGCGCAAACCCATGGGAAACGGAGTCCGAGGATGATTTCCAGGTCAGTCGGCGTGGGCATGTGCCCAAAGGCCGGGCAGCGGCGGAGCGCCGCCCCATGCTGAACACCGCCGCCGCCTACGGCGGCATGGCCGTCGCCCCCCACCACCTGGCCGCCGAGGCCGGCGGCGCCATCCTGAGAGAGGGCGGCACCGCCGTCGAGGCGATGGTCGCCATGGCGGCGGCCATCGCGGTGGTCTATCCGCACATGAACGCCATCGGCGGCGACGGCTTCTGGATTCTGGCCGAACCGGGCCGTGAGCCGGTCGGCATCGACGCCTGCGGCGCCGCCGTGGCCGCCGCCGTGCCGGAGTTGTATGCCGGACACGACGCCATTCCGCCGCGCGGCCCGCTGGCGGCGCTGACCGTGGCGGGCACCGTTTCCGGATGGAAGGCGGCGCTCGACGCCTCGGCTTCGTGGGGCGGACGCCTGCCGCTGTCGCGCCTGCTGGCCGACGCCATCCGCCACGCCGGCGACGGCATCGCGGTGACCGTCGGCCAGGCGGCGCTGACCGCCGAGAAGCTGCCGGGCCTTAAGGACGTGCCGGGCTTCGCCGAAACCTTCCTCATCGAAGGCCGCCTGCCCGCCGCCGGCCAGCGGCTGCGCCAGCCGGCCCTGGCCGCCACCCTCGTCCACCTGGCCCGGGCCGGCCTCGACGATTTCTATCGGGGCGACGTCGCCCGCGCGCTGGCCGCCGACCTCGGCGCGGTGGGCAGCCCGCTTCGGCTTTCCGACCTCGAATCGCACCGCCCGCTGATCGTCCGCCCGCTGTCGGCCCGGCTTTCGGTCGGCACCGTCTACAACATGCCGCCGCCCACCCAGGGGGTGGCCTCGCTGATGATCCTCGCCCTGTTCGAGCGCCTGGGGGTCGAGGCGGCGGAAGGGTTCGCCCACGTCCACGGGCTGGTCGAGGCCACCAAGCAGGCCTTCCTCGTGCGCAACGCCAAGGTGTGGGACCCCGCCTATATGGCCGAGCCGGCCGAGCGCTTCCTGGAGGGGCCGTTCCTCGATCGTCTGGCCGCGCGCATCGACGCCCGCCGCGCCCTGCCCTGGCCGCAGCCGGCGGCGCCGGGCGACACCGTGTGGATGGGTGCCGTCGACCGCCACGGCCGCGCCGTCAGCTTCATCCAGAGCATCTATTGGGAATTCGGTTCGGGCGTGGTGTCGCCCCGTACCGGCGTGCTGTGGCAGAACCGCGGCATCAGCTTCGCCCTCGAGGAAGGCCACCCCAACCGGCTGGCTCCCGGGCGGCGGCCGTTCCACACCCTCAACCCGGCGCTCGCCCGTTTCGACGACGGCCGGGTGATGACCTATGGCACCATGGGCGGCGAAGGCCAGCCGCAGACCCAGGCGGCGGTGTTCAGCCGCTACGCCCTGTTCGGCCAGCCCTTGCAGGCGGCGGTCACGGCGCCGCGCTGGCTGTTGGGGCGCACCTGGGGCTCGGACAGCGCCAACCTCAAACTCGAAGGCCGCTTCGCACCGGCGCTGATCGAAGCCCTCCGCGAGGCCGGCCATGACGTCGAGGTGGTCGCGGACTTCACCGACCTGATGGGCCACGCCGGGGCCATCGTGCGCCACCCCGACGGCCGGCTCGAAGGGGCGGCCGACCCGCGCAGCGACGGCCGGGTGGCCGCCCTCTAGGGCCTCGCCATCAGAGGAGGCTCCAGAACATGCGCAGCGAGGTGACCAGCAGGAAGAAGCCGAAGGCCAGGCGCAGCGTCCGGGGCTTGATGGTGTGGGCGATGCGCACGCCGACGGGCGCCATGGTCATGGTCGCCGGCACGATCAGCGCGAAGCCGATGAGGTTGGCGTAGCCGATGCTGAGCGGCGGCAGGTTGGCGGCGCCGAGCCCGGCCAGGATGAAGCCGATGGCGCCCGGCACGCCGATGATGAAGCCGATGGCCGACGCGGTGCCGACGGCCCGGCGGATGGGATAGTTGAAAGCGGTCAGGATGGGCACGGTCAGGGTGCCGCCGCCGATGCCCATCATCACCGAGAAGGCGCCGATGCCGAGGCCCATGGCGGCGCGCCCGATGCCGCCCGGCAGGGCGTCGGCAAGGGTCATGCCCTCCTTGCGGAAGGCCATGTTGGCGGCAACCAGCAGCGCGATCACGGCGAACACCGCGGTCAGAACCTGGCCGCGCACGTTGCCGCCCAGGATCGTGCCGGCCAGCACGCCGATGAAGATGGCCGGGCCCCAGGACTTCAGCAGGTCGACGTCGATGCCGCCGCGCTTGTAGTGGGAACGGGCCGACATGATCGAGGTCGGAATGATGGTGGCCAGCGAGGTGCCGACCGCCAGGTGCATGCGTACCGCCTCGTCGATGCCCAAGAACAGGAACACGTTGAACAGCACCGGCACGATGACGATGCCGCCGCCGACGCCGAGAAGGCCGGCCAGGATGCCGGCGACGACGCCGGCCAACAGGATTCCGCCCGCGAAAAAAAGGAAGAACTGCGGGTCCGCGAAAAAGCTATCGACCATTTTGTTGTTTCCGTTGGACTTTCGGCTGTGACAAGGACCCGGCGGCCGGGCGACCCGGCCGCCGCGAAAGGGAAGCGATCGGCCTTCGTCACCAGCCGATAAGCTTCGGCAGCCAGGAAGTCAACTGGGGGAAGACGAACAGCAGGGACAGGCCGATCAGTTGCAGGCCGATGAAGGGAATGACGCCGCGGTAGATGTCGACCGTCGTCACCCCGGCCGGGGCCACGCCCTTGAGGAAAAACAGCGCCCAGCCGAAGGGCGGCGTCAGGAAACTGGTCTGCAGGTTCATGGCGACCAGGATGGACAGCCACACCATGTCCAGCTCGGTGCCGGCGAACACCGGCAGGAACATCGGCAGCACGATGTAGGAGATCTCGATCCATTCGAGGAAAAAGCCGAGCGCGAAAATCAGCGCCATCATGAACAAAAGGCTGCCCTCGAGCCCCCCCGGCACCAGGGAGAACAGGTGCTCGATCAGCCTTTCGCCGCCGAGGCCGCGGAAGGCCAGGCCGAAGGGCTGGGCGCAGATCAGGATGAAGAAGACCATGGCCGAGGTGACGAGCGAGGCGCGGCAGACCTCCTTCAGCGTCGCCAGATCGAGGCGGCCGGCAACGAGCGCCAGCAGCAGGGCGCCCAATGCCCCCATCGAGGCGGCCTCGGTGGGCGCCGCCACGCCGCCGACGATGGACCCCAGCACGGCGAACACCAGCACCAAAGGCGGCGTCACCACGCGGATCATCTTGCCGGCCAGCGCGCGGCGCGACAGCGCGGCCCGTTCGGCGGCGGGGATGGCCGGCACCATTTGCGGCCGGAAGACGCCGAGACCGACGATGTAGAGCGCCATGATCCCGGCCAGCATCAAACCCGGCACCATGGCGGCGGCAAACAGCGTTCCCACCGACAGGCCCAGGATGTCGGCCAGCAGGATGAGCACCAGGCTGGGCGGGATGATCTGCCCCAGGGTGCCCGAGGCGCAGATGGCGCCGCACGCCACCCCCTTGTCGTAGCCGCGCGCCACCAGGGGCCGGAGCGCCAGCAGGCCCATGGTGACGACGGTGGCGCCGACGACACCGGAGGAAGCGCCCATCAGCACGCCGACCAGCACGATGGCCAGCCCCATGCCGCCGCGCAGCCGCCCCATGGCGTGGCCGATGACGTCGATCAGGTCCTCGGCCATGCGCGACTTCTCGAGCATGATGCCCATGAAGATGAAAAGCGGCAGCGCCAGCAGGGTGTAGTTGGTGACGACGCCATAGATGCGGGCCGGCAGCAGGTTGAACAGCCCGGTTCCGAAACCGAGATAGCCGAACACCAGGCCGGACGCGGCCAGCGCGATGGCGACGGGGATGCCGGTCACCAGGAAGGCGAAAAACGCCCCCAGCATCCCAAGGGCGAGCCATTCGTTGCCGGTCATGACAGGGCCGCGGCCTCGCTCGCACGCCGCCCCGGCTCGACGACGGCGTCTTCCCGGGAGGTCATCTGGGCCAGCTGCAGCGCCACGTGGAGGGCCTGCGCCACGGCCTGCAATCCGAAGCAGGCGAAGCCGGCCGGAATGAACGCCTTGAGCAGCCAGCGGTAGGGCAGCCCGCCGGGATCGGGCGAACCTTCGGCCAATTGCAGGGATTGCGCGACATAGGGAACGGAGAGCGCGACGACGGCCGCCGCCAGGCCGATCATCATCAGGGCCGCGATCAGGTCGATGATGGCGGTGGCCCGCCCCGACAGGCGATCATAGAGGAAGTCCACGCGCACGTGGGCCCCCTTGTGCATGCCGTAGGCCATGCCGAACAGCGCGATCGGCGCGATCAGATGCCATTCCAGCTCCTGGAGCGCCACCGACCCGGTGTTGAAGACATAGCGCAGCAGAACGTTGGCGGCGACGACGAGCACCAAGGCAAGGCCGACCCAGGCGGTGGCGGCCCCGGTCCCGTCGATGACGGTGCCGATCGCCCCTTCCGCCCGGCGGGCCCAATCGGGTACGGAGCGGCTCATGATCAAACCTCCTTGCCGTCGGTCGCGATGAGGGCGTGATAGGGCTTCTCCGAAATCTCCGACCACGAGCGATGCTTGGCGCGGAACGCCATGAAGGCGTCGTGCACCTTGCGGGTCGCCGGGTCCTTGGCGGCCTCGGCCTCGAGCACCTGTTCGGTCACCTCGCGCAGACGCCGCACGATGGCGGGCGCGAGCTGGCCGGTCTTCACGCCCCCGTTCTTGACCAGATCCTCCAGCGCGTCGGCGTTGTTGGCCTCCGACCACGCCTGGCTTTCGACGTTGCAGGCCATGGCCGCCGTCTTGACGATGGCTTGCAGGTCCTTGGGCAGGGTCGCCCAGGCCTTGAGGTTGATCAGCAGTTCGGTGACGTTGGAGGGTTCGTGCCATCCCGTCGTGTAGTAGTACTTGGCGGCCTTGTGCAGGCCCAGGCGGCGGTCCTGGTAGGGACCGACGAACTCGGCGGCGTCGATGACGCCGCGCTCCAGCGCCGGGAAGATCTCGCCGCCGGGCAGCAGCTTGACCTCGACGCCGAGCGCCGCGTAGACCTTCCCGGCCAGGCCGGGAATGCGCATCTTGAGGCCCTTGAAGTCCTCGACGGATTCGATCGGCTTGCGGAACCAGCCGGTCATCTGGACGCCGGTGTTGCCCATCGGGAAGGCGATCAGCCCCTGCGGCTTATAGAGTTCGTGCCACAGCTCCAGCCCGCCCCCCTGATAGAGCCAGGCGTTCATGCCCTGGAAATTGAGCCCGAAAGGCACCGTGGTGAAGTACTGGGCGGCGAACAGCTTGCCGGCCCAGAAGTAGGAGTTGGCGGCGTTCATCTCGACGGTGCCGGCCCGCACGGCGTCGAACCCTTCGAGCGCCGGGATCAGTTCGCCGGCCGCGAAGTGTTGGATGGCCAGGCGGCCGTCGGACATCTCGGCCACCTTCTTGCAGAAGTCGGTCGGGCTGCCGGGGCCGACCGCGTAGAAGGGCGAGCCGGCGCCATAGGCGTTGGTCATCTTCCAGTTGATGGTTTCCTTGGCCCGGACGATGCCGGGAGCGGCGATGGCGCCGACAACGCCGATTCCGCCGAGGGCCGCGGCTTTGACAAATCGGCGGCGTTCAAGATAAGCCATGGGATGAATTCCTTTGCACCACGAAACGGACGTGTATACATCTCGCAAAGGCCATGCCAACTCGTAACATATTGATTTATATCGAATTATGAAAGCCGCGCGGCAACGATATGCATATTATTTAACCTGCACCATAATCGTGCCTATATATTATACAATCTGCCGCCCGAACGCGGCGCCTTAGGGATGGGAACGTAGGTCATGCCCCGATCCGTCGACCAGCACGCGCCGGCCCAGGCCGTCTGTCAGGCCTTGGAGGACGACATCGTGACCGGCCGGCTGCTTCCCGGCACCCGCCTGGAGGAACCGCAACTGGCCCGCCGCTTCGGCGTATCGCGCACGCCGGTCCGCGAGGCGTTGCACCTGCTGGCCGCCACCGAACTGGTGGAACGGCGCCTGGGCCGCGGCGTGATCGTTTCTTTGGTAACGCCCGAGCGCCTGTCCGCCATGTTCGACGCCATGGCCGAGTTGGAAGCGGCGTGCGGCCGCTTGGCCAGCCGGCGGATGAGCCCTGCCGAGCGCGGCCGCCTGGAGACCCTGCACCGCGCCATGGCGCGTGCCGTCTGCGAGGGGGCCGCCGAATCCTACGAGAAGCAGAACCGCGCCTTTCACGACACCATCTATGGCGGGGCGCGCAGTTCCGTCCTGGTCGATCTGACCAAGTCCACCCGGCGGCGCGTGGCGCCGTTCCGGCGGGTCCAGTTCAATGATTTGCGGCGCCTCGCCGGGTCCTATGACGAACACCAGCGCATCGTCGCCGCCATCCTGCAGGGCGCCGAGGAACGCGCCGCGACCGAGCTTCGCGCCCACATCATGTCGGTTCACGACCTGGCGCAGGACTATCTTGCCGGCCTGCGGGGGAACGCCGGCCGCCCGGCGGCCTGACGGGATCAGGCCGCGGCGCGGACCGACCGGCTGCGCCGCAGGCGGTACCAGGTCAACAGCGCGAAGGCGGGCGCGCCCACCGCGGCGCCGACCACGAAGGGCATCTGCCAGCCCAGCCAGACCACCGGCGCGAAGAGATACAGCACATCGTCGAAGTCGAAGCCGGCGAAGCCGGGATAGGCCTTCTCGCCGGTGTCCTGGTTTTCGTTATCGATGACCTCGGCCAGAATTTCAGCCGCCACCACGCCAGCCGCCCCCAGCGTCCCCATCAGGATGGCCCAGCCGCCCAGGTCGGTGCCCCGAAGCCCGATGCCGGCCCCCAGAAAGAACAGGGCGGTGACGCCGATGTCGGCCACCATGTCGTACTTGTGGCCCCACGGACTGGCCTTGCCGCTGACCCTGGCCAGTTCGCCGTCGGCGCGGTCGAGAAAGGCCGACAGCAGCCACAGCCAGCCGCCGGCGATGTCCCACGAGCGTTCGCCCACCGCGAACGCCGCGCAGGCGGCCAGCCCGGTGAGCAGGCGCAGCGTGGTGATATGGTTGGGCGTCACCGGCGTGTCGACCAGGGGAAGGATGACCACGTGGGCCATCTTATGGGTCCAGGAATCACCGACCATGAATACGGGCTCCGGTTCGAAGTGTGGCTTCAGGCGGGTATCACAATCCGCGAAAGGTCGTCAATGTGGCGCCGGTCACCGCCAGGCGGACGTCGGGGTCGATCAGGGCCGCGAATTCGTCCTCGAAGCGGAAGTGCGCCGCCTCCGGCTCGATCTCCCGCCAGCGGCGGGTGGCGGGATGGGAAAAGATTTCCGACACCCCTTCGGGCAAGGAGGCGAGAAGGGATAGCAGATGGCGGCGATCCATGCGACCGCAATCGCCGATGCCGAAGGCGAAATCGTTGTGGCGGACGCCGGCGGCGTCGAGGCGGCGGCGCATGAGCGCAATCCACAGGCCGAGGAAAAGACGCCCCAGCCGGGCCAAAAGGCCGCCCCCGGCAGCCGGCTCGAACGGCAGGCGCACGGCGGTCATGCCGTACTCGCGCCCGATGGCGATGATGAGGCCCAGCACCGTCGGGTGGACGTGCATGTGATTGTGGGCGTTGACGTGATCGAGCGGCAGGCCGGTTTGCCGGAAGGCCGCGAACTGGGCGCGGATCTCGGCCGCCAGCTGGCGGCGCACCTTGGGCAGGAAGAAATAGCGGAAGCCGGCCCTGACCAGATTGGCGTCGAAGCGCCCCTCGGCGTCGACCAGATCGGGAATTTCCGCGGGCGGCAGCACCGCATGGCCGCGCACGACAACGAGGTGAAGGCCGACACCGAGGCCAGGCAGCCGTTTCGCCCGCTCGACGGCATCCGCCGCAGCCGGCGCCCCCACCATCAGGCACGTCGCGGTCAGGATGCCCCGGCTGTGGGCTTCCTCGATGGCCTCGTTGACCGGCGCCGACAGGCCGAAGTCGTCGCCCGTGACAATCAGGCGTTTCAGACCGCGTTCTCCCGGCCCCACAGGAAGCGGAAGAATTCCACCCCCTCGCGCAGTTGGCGCTTCATCACCTGCCAGTCGCGGCACATGTCGAAGAACAGCGACGCCATCTTGCGCGGCCGGAAGTAGAAGCGCTTGTAGAAGCGATCCACCGCCTCGAAGATCTGGGCGCTGGTCAGGTGCGGATACTCGATGACGCTGTTCTGCACGCCGTGCTCGTCGACCAGGTGCTCGGCCTTCTCGGGCGCCAGCCAACCGTTCTCCATCGCCTGATTGTACAGGAAGGTTCCCGGATAGGCGGCCGGCAGCGACACCTGGATGGTCTTGGGATCGAGCTCCTGGGCGTAGCGGATGCTCTCCTCGATGGTCTCCAGCGTCTCGCCGGGCAGGCCGACGATGAAGGTGCCGTGAATGAGGATGCCGAGCTCGTGGCAGTCCCGCGTGAACTGCCGGGCCTTGGTGACGAGGATACCCTTCTTGATGTTGTTCAGGATCTTCTGGTTGCCCGACTCGTAACCGACCAGCAACAGGCGCAGGCCGTTCTCCTTCATCACCTTCAACGTCTCGTAGGGCACGTTGGCCTTGGCGTTGCAGGACCACGTCACGCCCAGCTTGCCCAATTCGCGGGCCAGCGCCTCGACGTTGGGGATGTTGTCGGTCAGCGTGTCGTCGTCGAAGAAGAACTCCTTGATTTCCGGGAAGTTGTCGCGCGCCCACTTGATCTCGGCGGCGACGTTGGCGACCGAACGGGTGCGGTAGTTGTGCCCGGAAATGGTCTGCGGCCACAGGCAGAAGGTACACCGCGACTTGCAGCCGCGCCCGGTGTAGAGCGACATGTAGGGGTGCAGCATGTAGCCGTTATAGTAGTCGCTGGTGACCAGGTGCTCCTTGTAGACGGGCGCCACCCACGGCAGCGAGTCCATGTCCTCGATCATCGGCCGCCTGCCGGTGAAGTGGGGCCTGCCGTCCTTGAGGATGGTGATGCCCAGAACCTCGGGCAGCGGCCTGCCCTCGGCGATCTCCTTGATGGCGAAGTCGAACTCGACGTCGCAGACGAAGTCGATGGCGGGCGAGGCCGCGATCGAGGCCTCGTTGTTGATGGCGACATGGGCCCCGCAGAAGCCGATCAGCAGCGCCGGGTTGGCCGCCTTGAAGGCCTCGGCCACCTTGACGTCGTTTCCGAAGGACGGCGTGCTGGTGTAGATGACCAGGAATTCGTAATCGGGGGCCAGCGGCAGCAGGGCGTCGAGCGCGAGGCCACGGGCCGGCGCGTCGATCAGCTTGCTTCCCGGCACCAGGGCAGCCAGCTGGGCCAGCCAGGTCGGATACCAGAAAGACTTCACCTCGCGCTTGCACTGATAGCGCGAACCGGCGCCGCCGTCGTAGCCGTCAAAGGTGGGCGGGCTGAGGAACAGGGTCTTTTTCATCGTCAACACCAATCCTTGCGACCTATTCATTCTGCGGCCTTGAGCCGGTTGCCATCATGAATGACGAAAGCCTGCTCGCGCCACAAGACCTTGCTGCCGAAAAAGCTGGCCACGCGGACCGCCAGAGACAAGAGGTCGCGCAGCGGAATGAGCCAGAAGCGGCCGCGGCTGGTGGCGGGCAGGATGGAGTGCACGGCAGCGTGCTGGGCCAGACGCAGGGCAACGCCGCCGACCGCCAGCCCAAGGGCCGGCAGCGCCGAGGCCGACGTCACGGCCAGCAGCCCGGCGGCGAGGAGGGCCAGCGGCACCACCTCGGTGACCGACATCAGGGCGTAACCCACCGGCCGCACCGAGCGGATGGTCCGGGCCCAGCGCAGTTCGTGCAGGAACAGGCCCCCGAGGCTGGGCTCGTCGACGACGTTTTCCACCAGATAGGGCACCAGGGCGACCTTCATGCCGTTGGCGACGATGCGGTTGCCCAGCATGTAGTCGTCGGCCAGGAGGTTCGCCAGCGATTCGAAGGAACCGATCGCGGCCAGCGCGTCGCGGCGCACCGCCATGGTCGCCCCGAAGCAGAAGGTAAGCTTGCCGAAGACGGCGGGGATGAGGGCGGAAGCCAGGAACCATTCGTTGATGAACATGGCCCCCAGCCGCGAAATCCAGCCCTGCCTCGGCCTTCCGCAATAGACGCAGGTGGAGGCGCCGACCGCCGGATCGGCGAAGGGCGCGATGACGCGCCCCAGGTAGTCGGGGCCGACCCGCATGTCGCTGTCGGAAACGACGATCAGGTCGTGGCGGGCCACCCGCATCATGTTGGCGAGGTTGCAGACCTTCTGGTTGGAGCCGATGGCGGTGGGATCGACGATCAGCGCGATGTCGCGCTCGGGAAAGCGGGCCCGCACCCGCTCGATCACCGGAATCGCCGGATCGGCCGGTCCGTGCACGCCGAACACCACCTGATAGTCGCCGCCCTCCTGGCGGCAGAAGGAGGCCAGGTTCTCCTCCAGTTCGAATTCCAGCCCGCAGACCGGCTTGAGCAGCGTCGCCGGGCGCCAGGCGACAGCCGGCCGCGCGGCGCCGAGCAGGCCGCGGAAGCGCAGGATCGCCGCCATCGAGACGACGGCGTAGGCGAACGAGGCGGCGGCCAGGAGGACGGAGAGAATGACCAGGATATGCATCGGGTGTCGCCTCAGGCCCGCCGGCGGGCCAGCAGGGCCCGGCCCTCGACCACCTGCCAGGCGATCAGGCCCGGCACGTCGACAAGCAGTTCGCGGATGCGGATGGCCAGCGAGACGGCCAGCGACACGTCGGGGGCAAGGCCGATCAGGCCGCCCAGCAGGACGAAGGCACCTTCCTGGATGCCATAGCTGTTGGGCACCACGAAGGCGGCGTCGCTGACCGTGTTGCTGAGGCTTTTCAGCATCACCGCCTCGATGATTCCGATCGGATGGCCGAGCAGGTAAGCGGCCAGCCACACCTCGCCCGACTGCCAGATCAGCGCCGCCATGCGCCAGACGATGGCGGCGGCCAGCCGGCGGCGCTGGGCATAAAGTTCGCGGATGACGCGGTCGACCTCCTCGGCCATGCCGACCAGCCGGCCGGCGGCGCGCGACCCGGTCAGGCGATAGGTCAGCCGGGCGAGATAGCCGAACATGCCGGCCCGCTGCACCGCGATGAAGCCGAAGACGCCGACCCCCAAAGCCAAGAGCCCGATCAGCGAGCCGGTGGCCAGCCCGTCGTCCAACGCCATCGCCGCCAGGAGCGCGATGCCGATCAGCCCCCACAGAACGATGGTGATGACGTCGATGGTCTTGTCGACCACGGCGGCGGCGCTGGCGTGGTGCGGATCGGCGCCCCACAGGATAAGGGCGCGGGCCTTGACCACGTCGCCGCCGATGGAAGCCACCGGCAGCAGGGTGTTGATGGCCCGTCCGATCCACTGGGCATAGAGGGCCTGCCCGAATTTCGGCATGTGTTCCGGCACGAACAACAGTTGCCAGCAGCGTGTGTTCATCGGCAGCGAGGGCAGCCAGATCACCGTGATCCACAGCAGCGACCAGCCGGAGGCCAGCAGCAGGCCGCCGATCTCCTGGACCCCCGCCCAGGCGACCAGGGCGGTCATGACCGCCAGGCCGAGGAGCAGGCCGATGTAGGACGCCACTTTCATGCGCGCTTCCGCCGCAACAAAACCCGGCCTTCTTTTAAGGACTGCCGGGCGGCGCCGCCACCATGAAATGCACCGGCCGGCCCCGGGAAGCCTTGCAACGCCCCGGGCGCTTGGCTAGAGATGACGCTCGGCTGCCGTCCTCGCCACCAGGGAACGATCCCATCGTGTCCTCCCTTTCGTCTTCCGACGCCCCCTACACCCTGCGCGCGCCCAAGCAGCTGTTCCCGCTGACGCGCCACCTTTCCTATCGCCTGACCCCGCTCATCCTGCGCCTGCCGCTCACCCCCAACCACGTGACCGGACTGTCGGCGGCGGCCGGGCTGGCGGGCGCCGCCTGCTTCCTGGCCGGAACCTGGGGGTGGGGCGTGATCGGCGGCCTTCTGCTGATCCTCTGCTATACGCTGGACAACTGCGACGGCGAGGTGGCGCGCATCAAGAACATGTCCTCGGAATGGGGGGCCCGCCTCGACGATATCGCCGACTGGCTGGTCGACACGTCCTTTTTCGCCTGTCTCGGCATCGGTACCTGGAGCGCCACCGGCGAAGCGCTGTGGCTGTGGTGCGGCATCGCCGCGGCGGCCGGCGCCACCGTCGACTTCGGGGTCGACCTCGTCCATTACGCCCGCGAGCGCAAGAAACCCAAGGCCCCCAGCCGCGAGGAGGTGGCCAAGGGCGAGCGTAGGCCCGAGAATGCCGTCGACTGGCTGATCTACATCTTCCACAAGCTGAGCCGCGCCGACTTCTGCGTCATCGTCTGCGGTCTGGCCCTCTTCGGCGTCGCCTGGGTGCTGCTGCCGCTGGGCGCCATCGGCGCCCAGGCCTTCTGGATCACCGACCTGTTCAACCGCGCCCGCGGCTGGCACACCTGAGCCAAGGCCCGGTCCCCCGGTGACCGCCAAGGTTTCCCCTCCCCCGCCCGCCCCGACGCCGCCCGCGTCGGTCGCCGTCGGCATCCTGCTGATGGTGGTCGCCGTCGGCTGCTTCGCCGCCACCAACATGTTCGTCAAGCTGATCGGCCCCGCCTACCACCCGGTCGAGGCGGTGTTCTTCCGGAACCTGATCACCGCCCTCCTGACGGTGCCGTTCATTCTGTCGTTCGGGGGTCTGCGCATCCTCAGGACGCGCCGCGCCGGCATCCACGCCATCCGCACCGTCACCGGCGTCATCAGCAACGTCTGCTACTTCTACGCCTATCAGCGCGTGGCCCTGGCCGACGGCATGGCGATCGCCATGTCGGTGCCGATCTTCGCCACACTGTTCGCCATCCCGCTGCTGGGCGAGAAGGTCGGTCTGCACCGCTGGCTGGCGATCATCGTTGGCTTCGGCGGCGTCATGATCGCGCTCAACCCCCAGGGCGACATCCAGACCGGCAGCCTCTACGCCCTGGCCGGCACGCTGTTCTGGGCGGTGGCCCTGCCCTACGTGCGCATGCTGGGGGCGACCGAGAGCCCCTATACGGTGGTCTTTCACTACATGTGGGCGAGCACGCTGATGGCCGCCTGCTTCCTGCCCTTCGTGTGGGTGACGCCGACCGGGCACGTGATGATGCTCTACCTCGCCACCGGCCTGGTCGGCACCGTCGGCCAGATCTGCATGACCTACGCGCTGAAGCTGGCGGCAGCCTCGATCATCGCCCCCTTCGAATACACCAAGATCGGCTGGGCGGTCCTGTTCGACCTCACCCTGTGGGGGGCGTCCCCCTCCTTCACCACCCTTCTCGGGGCCGGCATCGTCATGGTCACCGGGCTCTACATCCTCTATCGCGAGACCCGGCACCGCAAATAAGCGCGGCCGCACACCGCGTCCCGCTTCGGCGCACAAAAAAACCTGAAGACAAATTGAACCAATCGGCCGTCCCGCCGTTGGAGCCGTATCGCCGGCGACGTCGGCGGGACCACTCGGGCTTCCGCCTGCCGTCGCCCTCGATGACAAAACGCTCAACTTGCCAAAACGGGAGAGCCCCATGCATACCCATCAAATGATCAGCACCCACCCCGACGTGAAGGGCAGCGTCAACGACGCGCTTATTCGCTGCATCGAGGAATGCCTCGCCTGCGCCCAGACCTGCATTTCGTGCGCCGACGCCTGCCTGGCCGAGGACATGGTCGATGAGCTCAAGCAGTGCATCCGCCTCGACCTGGATTGCGCCGACGTCTGCCAGACGACCGGCAAGCTGGCCACGCGCCGCACCGGCTCCAACCAGGACCTGCTGCGCCAGATGATCGAGACCTGCGCCGAGGCCTGCAAGCTCTGCGGCGACGAGTGCTCTCGCCACGCCGACCGGCACGAGCACTGCCATATCTGCGCGGACGCCTGCCGCAGCTGCGAGGAGGCCTGCCGGCAGGCCGTCGGCACGGTTCACTGAACGAGCCCGCGAACGCAATGGGGTCCTCCGGCGGCGCGATGCCGCCGGAACATGAAGTTGGAATTTCAACTTTTGGCTAGTTGGAATTTACCAATCGTTCCCATTGCCTTCCAAAGGAAAACCCCCGCTAAGTCCTTGACTTGGCGGGGGTTCCGATTGGTGGGCGCACAAGGACTCGAACCTTGGACCCGCTGATTAAGAGTTGCCTGGAAAGTGAACGATTTCAACGGCGTTTGGCAAAATCGGCAGATTTACGACCCATGGGAAACCGCCCCTTCCCGCATCGCGTGCCAAACCTACATCACGCCCCCATAGGCTCCAACAAGGCCAATCAATCCCGGAAATAATAAGGCGCCCGCTCCCTGACCGATGACTTCTCGCCGGTCTTCCAGTCGAAGACGTTGTAGCCGCCAGCATCGTTGGGGATCTTCAGGTACCGGACGCCGTCCCCATAGAGACGGGCCTTCGCGTCGGCAATGTTCTTAAGCACGATCATGACGTGGAGTTTGTTCGTGCGCGCCGTCCAGTCCAGTTTCAGCGTCTTCGAGAAGAAGCCCTCAAGTTCGGCCTGGCAGACGCCGCCGAACTCGGTATTGACGATATCGACGATCCTCCTGGCGTCGCCGGCGTCCGCCGCGCGCGGAGCGGCGACGATGCCCATCACCAGGGCAACGATCAGAACGAAGGCTTTCATGACTTCCTCCCCCGACCGACCGGCTGGATGATATCACCGCCAGCGCGCGGACACAAAAAAAGCCCCCGGCCGGAGCCGGGGGCGAGGTGGGTGGCCTGGCGGCGAAGGGCCCGCCGGCCGGAACGAGGATGCTTAGGGGGTTTCCATGCGGGCCTTGGCGTCCCTGAGCCAGGCCGTCAGTTCGGTCAGGGTGCGCCGGCAGTCGCGGCCGGCGGCTTCCAGGCGCAGCATGTACTCGGCGATGGCCGGCTCGGCTGCGCCCTCGGCGTAGATCCCGGGAGCCGGCGCGCACTCGGCGAGCTCGGCCGGCGCCTCCGGCACCCGGATCTCAGTGACCCGGAGGATCGCCGGCTCCGGCGGCGTCGAGCAGGCGGCGGCGAGCAACGTCAAACACGGGATGAACCGGACAAGCCGTTTCATGATCGGGCCTCCTCGCTTCGCGCACGGCCGCCAGCGCGGCCTGCAATGTCTGGGTTTCGGCAGCACGGCGCTGCGACGTCGCCCGGGCCGTGGCGAGGTCGGCGCGGAGCTGGGCCTCGGCCAGTTGGTGGAGGTGAACGGCTTCCTTGTGGATATCGACGGCGCGTGCCACGTCTTGCCGCAGGGAGGCCACCCTGGCCTTGGCGTCCTGGTAGTCGTTCCAAAGGTAGACCACCACGGCAGAGGCCAGCGCGCAGGCCGCGCCGATGAGGATCTTGCCAAGGGCGAATCCCAGCACCTTCCTGGCCAAGAAGGTGGAAATCGTCGCCAGCATGTTACCCTCCCGCCTCGATGATCCGCCGCCATTTGGCAATGGCCTTGACGTAGCCGATCGTCTCGGCCGAGTGCCGGCCGGTCACCTGCGGCAGGCAGGCAACGATGTCCTCGTACCCCGGCGGGCCGTGGCACAGACGCTGGGCGGCCAGCAGGTGGCCAAGGCCGGCGTTGTACGAAGCCTGCGCCAGCCGGTGTCGATCCTCGGCCGGACGCGGCGCCGACCATTGGCGGCGCAGCTTGGCCATGTAGTAGGCCCCTACCTCGATGGCGAGGTCGTGGTGCGGCGACACGCCGGGCGGCAGCCGCAGATCGCGCGCCACCATCGCCCAGGTACCGGGCATGAATTGTGCCAGGCCTGCCGCACCCACAGGGCTCACCGCCGCCGGATCGAGGCGGCTTTCCTGGTAGAGCTGGGCCTTCCAGGCTGCCGGGAAGGGGTAGTCCGGCCACCAGGTCGATACAGCTCGCCGGATCTCGGTGTCGTGCTTCGATGACGTCAGCACTCCAGCCTGGGCCGGCCCGCAGCCGAAGAGCGACCCCAGCATGATGACGACGGCGGCGCCGAGGATCAAGATGCCGAGGATCCGCCGGCCGTAATAGCTGGCAAGAGCCTCCGGCTTTTGCTCCATGATGCTAAGAGCCTCGGCAAAAGTTGTTCCGGCCCGACGATCCAGCCACTGCGAGAACTTGACGATGACCCACATGGCGGCGAACGACACGACGATGGCGAGCGTCGCGTAGCCAAGCTTCATGACCACCATGTCCCATGGAATGGCCTCAAAAATAGCCTCCAACATGATCCTCACTCCTCCTTTGCTTCGCGGCCAAAATATCGCCGGGCGATATTGCCGAGCATCACCTCGACGCCACGCGGACCGAGCCAGGCGGTAACGCCGACGACGGCGTTGCTGGCCATGGAGTCCATTCCCCACCAGCTGGCCAGCCCGCCGCCGATGACGGCCGACAGCATTGCCGTCGGGATCTCCCACAGAAGGTCGACTGACCAGAACCTGCGCCGCCCCAAGGTCACCAGGCGACGGTGCCACAGGAAGCGCGCGAGCATGGCGGTGGGCATGAGGCCAAGAATACCAATGATGGCCTGCTGAACTTCCGGCGGCAGCTTGTCGATCAAGGCTCCCCTCCTTTGCCGGCAAGAAGAAAGGCCGCTCTAGCCGGAGCGGCCTAGATGGGAAAATCCCGTCGAACGAAACGCGTTGAACACTTGGCAAGCCGGGCGTTGGCCACTGTGCCGGCCCATGGTGCCAGGAAAACCGGCCAGGGCCGGATCGTCCGGCACGTCACTGCAGCGGAGGATCGTAGATCAGCACGTCTTCCGGCAGTGTCGTGATGGCGGCGATCGCGGCGTTGTTGGCGGCGGGATTGCTGGAGACAACCGGCGCCCCGTTGAAGTCGGCGCCGACCACCTGCCCGGCCGGGATGGTCGGCCAGGCCCAGAAAGGCTTGCCGACGCCCGGGATGTTCCGCAGGACCGACCCCACGTTGACGCCGGCCGCGGTCGTATAGTGGCGGATGATGGTCACCCCGCCGATGGTAATTTCGCAAACGACCTTCATGTCCATTCCCCTCTCCTAGATGCGATAGACTTCGACGTTGAAGGACGGCGGGTCGAG